>JALWML010000407.1:0-633 GCA_027083915.1 Lysobacterales bacterium
TGCCTTTTTGAGAGACAACAGGTAAACGACTTTTACCATTCAATACGGTTAACGCCTGTTGGTAGAGTTCTTTGTAGAGTGCTGTATTGGCGTACTTGTCTTGAGTTTTTTTATTGGTCTCTTTTATCCACTGCATAGATTCTTTACTGTCTATGTTTTCTAACCATAGATAATTATCTTCGGAATCAAGCGATAAGGCAGATAATGATACGAATATTAGGTTCAGGGTGAATATTTGAAGAGTTATTCTCTTGTGCATGAGTTTTCCTTTAAGTGTATTTGAATAAAGCTAAGTGCTTTTGTTAATGATTTTTGATGTAATACAATAGGGCAGCGATGGCAGCAAGACCAATAGTCAGTGTTAGCCACCAAAGGTTGTTTTTTAAGAACTGATTGGGTTCCTTTTTTGGAGTGTCATCTGTGTGGTATTCTTCTGATAGTTGAATGTTTCTTGGGTGAGAAGGGCTGTATTTAGAAAAAGAAGAAGTGCCAGGTGATTCAACACAAAATTTAGATTGTTCAGTGGTAATATAATCGCCATTTTCCAGTAATGCATAATTTGCATTATTGCCATTAATCTTAATATTTTTATCCTTTTGACAAAGTATGGTTAATTGGTCATTAATATAAGAG
>JALWML010000407.1:643-9352 GCA_027083915.1 Lysobacterales bacterium
GGAAAAAGGTGTATCATTTTCATTGTCAGGTTTGTAAGTGAAACTATTTTCATTGCCAATAATATTAAGTTCACCATTGGTGTCATGGTTGTAACTTCTTAGTCCTGATACTGAAGTGATTAAATGGTCAGATAAATCTTTTTCTTTGTTGAGTTTGAAAGCAGTCTTGCAGAGTTTAGGTAATTTATTTTCATCAATAATTTTAAAAACTTCTTTACCAATGGTAAATGAATCTCCAGGGTGAAGTATTGCCATTTCTGCAATAGGTACACCATTTATTGAAACATCATCATCGCTAAATATTTCTAAGATACAAGTTGATTTGTCGTGAATTACAGAACACACTTTTTGTTTATCATCAGAGTCAGATGCTAAGACAATATCGCAGTCTTCATCTGTTCCAATAATGACATGACCAAGTAATGGTAGATTTACTGGATCTTTATTTTTTGTTTCAACCTGCATAAACAGAATGTGCCCCTTTTGTATGCGTTTATTCTTAATTTATTATTGATATCTATCAATATTTTATCTAATTTTAACTTTTTTTTCTATAATAAATCATATCTTTTGGGTTTTAATACCATCGTTGTTCGCAACTAATGTTGCATAAGCCTTTTGATAAGCGAAAATACCATTACAGACAACTCCCGCAATGTTATTTATTTCGCTCTCTAATTGCAAAGGATCAATTATTTTTAAATTGTGTACATCAATGATAATATTGCCATTGTCTGTAGTAAACCCTTGACGTAATTCTGGTTGTCCGCCAAGTTTTGCAAGAGCACGACCAACATGTGATTGTGCCATCGGAATGACTTCAACAGGTAATGGAAATCTTCCCAATATATTAACCATTTTACTTTCATCAACAATGCAAATAAATTTATCACTGGCTGCTGCTATAATTTTCTCGCGCGTTAAGGCACCACCGCCACCTTTGATTAGTCTGTTATGTGTATCGCATTCATCGGCACCATCTATGTATAATGATAATGGTCCTGTTTGATTCAACTCCTTAACAACAAACCCATGTTCTTTTAATCGCCTTGTTGTTTCTTCCGAACTTGAAACACAAGCTTCAATACGGTTTTTGACTTGTGGTAATACGTCAATTAAGCAGTTAACAGTTGAGCCTGTACCAATGCCAACAACCATATCGTAATCGTCAAAATAATCTAATGCGGCTAAGGCGACTTTGTGTTTCAGTTCATCTTGTGTGCTCATGGTGTAATAACCTCTTTATTGGTAATAATAATGTCTAAGGGAATATCCCAACTTTCGGCAGTAATTGTATCACTTTCCTGAAAGTCATAAGCAATTCCAATCAGTTTTGTTGGATTTTTGTTATCTTTATTATGTTGAAAATAACGGTCATAATAACCGCCACCCATTCCTAATCGAACACCTTGACGGTTAAAAGCAACCAAAGGCACAAAACAAACATTTAACTCATCAGCGCGTATAACTTGGTTGCTAGTGGGTTCAAGGATTCCGAATTTATTTTTCAGTAACTGTTGGTGTGAGGTGTATTTTGAGAAAACCATCGTGTGCTTGGGTTTAATAACTGGCAAATAAATATTATTGTATTCATTGAGTAGTTGGCTCAAGTTGACTTCTTTGAAACTAGCACAATAAGATGCAATTTGAGCGGTTTTATTGAAAAGTGAAGTTGACAAAATTTGTCGGTAAACATGCTGGCTTAAGTCGTTAACTTGTTGTACAGTTAATTGGTTTCTTTTGCTCAGGAAATGTTTTCTAATGTCGGATTTGTTTATCAAGAGAGAGATACGGTATAAAAAATATCGGTACAAACCACATATGCCGTTATGCTAAAGGCGACCTTGGAACCAAAGGTTCAAGGCGGGTAGCGCTCAATTCATTAGGCTTTCTGTTACATGACAGACCTGCACACAGAGATTGATTCAGATACCCTAAAATAAAAAATTAAGGACCAAGGGAATATGCTCTAGCATTATCGCTCACAGTAGTTTGTACCTTAAGAGAGATTATAAAACGTTTACTAGGTGATAACAAGTGATTATCGTCAAGGCTTAACTTTTAGTGTCAATAGCCTTTTGCAAATCTTCTTGCAGCTGATTAATTTTATTATGTGCTTGTTTTAATTGCATCATTTCGTGACTGATATTTAATGCAGCCATAATAGCCACTTTATCGGCAGCTAAGGTGGTGTTATTTTGTTTGATGGTTCGCATGGTTGCATCTAATTGATCGGCAGCACTTAATAAGGCTGGTCGATCTTCATCAGTTGCGGCAAATTGGTATTCTCTATCCAGAATTCGGACCGTTACTTTGTGTTGGCTCATGCGGATTGTTGCTCAAGTAGTTTAAGACGTGAAATCATGGATTCTAAACGATTCTTAGCTTGGTCATTTTTTTTCATGAGTAAAGTTTTCTCATGTGCTAATGACTCCATTTTATGTTTAAGTGCGGAATTCTCATTCTCATACTTTGTAATCATTAGAATGGCAGAATGAATCGTCTCTTCAAGAGAGGCAATTTCACTTAAATATTTGTTTTTGCTATTGTCCATAGGATAAATAATAAATGCCAAATTCAAAAAGGTCAACCAAGTTATTAAAAAAACCTTTCAAGATGATGAAAAATCAGGGAAAATATGTTTTTTATGACATAACGCGACAAATCAATGATACCTTACAAGCCATTTGCTAAACATTTAGATGATAATAATATAATTGCAACACCAGCAGAATTACATGGACATGCTTGTGGCATGATAGTAGTTAATCGAGAAGTCGATGTCGAAGAATGGGTTGATTTAGTTATCAATGATTACAGTTTTGAAGGTGGAGATAGGGCAAAATTACTGCCTGTTTTAGGGGCATTATTTGATTATGCAAAGGACAAACTGGCAGCTGATAATTATACCTTCAACCCTCTTATGCCTTCTGATGATAATGAACTGTCTTTTCGATTAGAAGCCTTATCAACATGGTGTGCCTCTTTTTTAACTGGCATGGCATTTGCTGGGTTGAAGTCAGATGCAAATATGCATAAAGATGTGCATGAATTTATTTTAGATTTAGAAAAAATATCAACAGTAGAAACAGCAACACAAGAAACCCAAGGCGAAGAAGCGGACTTTGTTGAGTTGCTTGAATACGTTAAAGCAGGCACAATATTACTCTATTCAGAATTTGAAGGTGATAATGAAGAAACTTCACCTGACTTGCATTAAGTTATTCACATTTCCAGGGATTAAGTACATGATAGACATCAAAGCACGCATAGAACTGACAGAACTTATTCGACAATTAGTTGCAGGTACCAATCTAACAAAAGCTGAAAAATTAGGCATAAAAGTCAAAGACGAACAATGGCTGGTGGATTTGTGATAGATAATTACATAAGTTTTAAGTAGAAAAATACGACATAACAGGAGCATCGACTTTAGTCGATGGAAAGTTCAAAAGAAACAAATTGTAAAAAACAACATGGAAAGTATGATACATTGTTCAATGAACTAAATAACTAACAATTCATCGCTTGTTTTGTAATCAAATCACTCCAACCCCATTGATTCCAAGAGCTGTACCCAACTATTAAGACAGGTAAATTGATTTCCTAGTAGAATATCTTCGTTATAATGCAAGTATAAATGAGGAAAGAATAATGAGTAAAAAAAGAAGAAACCATTCATCTGCTTTTAAAGCAAAAGTTGCATTGGCAGCAATTAAAAATGAAAGTACAATGGCTGATTTGTCGAAGCGATTTAACATCAATCAAAACATGATTACCCGATGGAAGAAACAATTACTGGGACATAGTGCTGAAGTTTTTGCATATAAAGCTGGTTTTTCAGAAATACACGTACTGAACTGGTTGATATTGAGAGCAGTTTCACATTTATATCTAAAAAAATGTCATAGTATATTAAGTTCTGTTAGCTAAATTATTTAACATCATGAAAATTTTAAATCAACTATATAAAAATATTAACTTGCCACCTAAACTTATCATTTTTTTACTGCTATGTAGTATTCAGTCTTTTGGGCAGTCTGATAGTAGGCGGATTGATGAAAATATAGAGCCATCTAGTCTTGAAGAACTTGCATCAACTCCGCCTTTACTTGAACAGTGGGAAGACAATATGACGACTTGGGGAGACCATTGGGGTGTTTATATGCAAACGTATACTCCTCCAAATCCAGAAGGTATGATTGAGGCTAACAATGGGATTTATTATGATGCCCAGCGTATTCACTTTCAAATAGCAGATTATACAGGTCAGGCTGAACCATGGAACACTCATGCTCAAGAAGCCGAACGTATTTACAGAATATATTTAGATCATCGTTTTCATAACAATGGAACACCTTGGTATGTACAAGGGTGGAGGCGATTTTCACATGGAATACTGATGGATGCACAGCGAACAGCAGATCCCATATCTATTGAAGGTGTTATAAAAATGCGTGATAATGGCTCGTTTGCTAATGTACTGATTTTTAATTCAACATATCTTTGGTATTATGAACGCAGGTCTCGTGAAATTGCCTATTTGATATCAGCTCATATTAATGCAGAAAAATTTGGTCTTCCTCGCCAAGAAGAGGCGCTGGCTCTTTACCTCACTATGTCTATGCAACATTTAGATGAATGGATAACCGAAACCTATGTTGACCCAATCCACAGACTCTCACCATTTATGGTAGGGTTGGTTGCCGAAGCATTGATCGAATATTATGAATGGGAAGTTGCCAATGAGCGTATTCCTGAAGCACTTTTTATCCACCCTTCTGTAACACATACACCTACTCGTACAATTGCCGAGGCGCTTCAGCAAGTGGCATATCATATGCGGTATACAGCAACAGTTGAAAGTGGGGTAAATGCTGGCAAACTTATGTGGGTAGAGGATATGGGCGGCTCGCGTCCAAATTGGGATGATACTGGAGGCTCTGGCTATTCAACTTTAAGATATGAAAGTATTAATGATGGAGCACCAGCTCCTAACCTTAATTTATTAGTAGCCCCGCTATATGCTTGGATATTTAAACAAACAGGAGAAATAGATTACATTAATATAGGTGACAAACTTTGGGAGGCAGGTGTTGCAGTAACGAATGTTGGCTGGAATACTAAAACTTACAATCAAAATTACAGGTGGAGTTTTGAGTATGTCAAATGGCGGAGTGAGGGCTTTGCTACTATGGAGTTGATATTTGCTGCAGGCTTTGAATAACCCAATAAAATTTGGAGAGAGAATTATGAAAAAAATTAATTATACATTGAAAAGATTAGTAGTCATGATGTTCATTACGCTATTGTTTGCCAACCAATTACAAGCTCAAGCTTATAAAACTGCTTATGACTATATAGAGTCACAGCACACGAGTAGCTTCCAGTTAACTGGCACAGAAGTAAGGCAAAATTTGCCTCATCTCCAAACCTTCGGCTTTGACTATATTCGATTTCAAGATAATAATGGTGCCTTTTTAGACAATCTAAGGTGGCTGGCTAATCGTCATGACTGGATTGTAGGCACTAAAGGGAACTGGCCCTCACAAGGTGTTGACTATCTCGATGCTCTTACTTTCAACACCATCAAGGCAGAAAATCCTGATGCCAAGATTATGTCATATATACCATATCACAGCATTGCACCAACCACCATGGTATGGCTTGAGGATTGGGCAAACAATAATGGCTATAACCCTGAGGATATCTATTATCATTATTACTATGATACAACTATTAATCTGGCAAATGGTAATACACGCTTTATACCTGGTTTTGGAGGTGGTACCGCTCTTTCTCTTGAAGAAGCAAGATTACGAGTTAGGTGGAATGGTGGTTGGGTAGGTATCAATCCATCTTCACAAGTATTTCGCGAGGCTTTTCAGGCATTAGCACTTCATGTAATTACCCTTGAGGGTACAACAGATACTTTTGCTAATGGTTTGTTTTTGGATACCTTTGACGGACTTATGAACCGACATGGTTACACTAGTTACTTAGAAAATACCATTGAACTTAAAGATATAGGTACAGCAGATGAAATTTATTCTCAAGTTGCTGCCGATATGGCAAGTTCTTATGCGGAGTTAAAAAACTTTTTGATTGTAAATACGGGCAATCCAGATTTTAGATTACAAGCAAATCCTGCGGTACCTCGTTATGTCTACAATACCTTCAGCGAATTATTCAATGAGCAATACCGAAGTATGCTTATGGATTTAAGTATTGAATATCTTGTGACTACAACAACCAGACTGGTGGATCTTCCGTATTTACAACTATTATACGATGACATGGATAATGGTCGTTTGTTTTTTATTCGTAGTCAAACAAATTTTGGACCTCCTAGAATTATTCCCTATGGATTTAATCAATTTGCCTTAGCTAACCATTACTTAATTAACCATGAAAATGCTAATTTTATGTACCATTATGGTTCGGCAGGAAACTACGGCGGAGTACCCTATGGCAACCCAACCCAAACTCATTGGCACATCAATATGGAAGTTAATATCGGGCAACCAGCTGTACGTACGGGAGAAGATTACTGGGGAATAACAAATACCGATCGCTTCTTTACTTTTGCTCAAGGAGCTGATTATGAAATAGTTGCCAGAGAATATGATGATGCCCTAGTTTTAGCAAAGTATGTTGAGGTCGGTGGCTGGAACAACATTAGTAACAATCCAACTACTCATCAATTAGATGGAATATATTATATCTTATTAAATGATAATACAGTTTCTGCGGCGATTACAGAAATTACCCTTGGTGCCAGTCAGGGAGCTATTTTGCTAAAAAACAACAACACTTTACCAACTGACACATCACCACCAACAACTACAACATCGGTACAAGGTGGGACATATGATACTATGCAAAATATTTCTCTAGCAAGCAATGAACCAGCAATAACTTACTATACAGTAGATGGTACAACACCAACAACTTCATCAAGTGTTTATTCATTGCCACTTACAATTTCTACAAATACAATTTTACAGTTTTTCTCTGTTGATGTGACAGGCAATACTGAACAAGTACAAACCGAGACATACATAATTTTAAATACGAATCTTATTTTCCATGATGGCTTTGAGTAATGAAAAAACATATTTTAGGTAGTTTTTCACATTTTCGTGGAGGCTAATGGTCATCTCGTCTATTATCATTGAGAGTTAGATAATAATACAATATTAGAAGCTACAATCCCTTACTTTCATTAGGTAAATTAAAACTGAATTTTGGAATCGCAACGAGAGAAAATTGATTTGAGACAGGTTTTTACATGATTTGAGGCGAATAGTACGGCTATTTAACGAGAATCAGGTGAAAAGCTGTCCAAATTCAGTTTTTCGTAGTAGATTTTCTATTCTGGGACAAGCTCCTAGTAAAGTACTAAAAATATTCTTACAATACATTTTGTATGGGCAAGTATGATTAAACCAATTCTTAATATTGGTATTTTGGCTCATGGAGATGCAGGTAAAACAACAATCACGGAACAAATTTTGTATCAGTCGGGTTCTCAACGCACCATCGGCAGTGTTGATAATCAATGGGGGCACTTTTCTTATTTTACAAAAATAAATCGTGTCAATTAAGAACCCTGAAAATGACGTTTTATTGAATTTGAATTCAAAAAAGGAATTAAACCTAGAAAAATCGCTCGATAACTTGGTAGAAATCCAATCACAACCAGAAATTTGCCGATATTTAACAGAAACATCTATAAATCAGTTTTTATCATCAATAAAGTCAATAATTAGTTGCATCAAATCCTTCGATTGCGTAATATTCTCGCTCTTAAATTTGTAAGTGATGTTTTTCTGTGGGTGGAAACCTGAATTAAACGTCTTTATCTATTTATTAAAACGAGTAATATAAACAAGTACAGAACCAAAGTAATGCCAATAAATCTTAGTTCTTGTACGCATACATGCGAAGGAGCATAATTATAATGAAAACTTTTAGTGCAAAAGCTGATGAAATCAAACGCGAATGGTTTGTCATCGACGCTGAAAATGTGATTTTAGGCCGTATGGCGACTGAAATCGCACGACGTTTACGTGGTAAGCATAAGCCAGAATTCACACCTCATGTTGATACAGGTGATTATATTGTTGTTATCAATGCTGAAAAGTTAGCAGTAACAGGTAACAAAATGAAGAATAAGATTTATTACAAGCATACAGGTTATGTTGGTAACTTGAAATCTATCACTTTAGAAAAGCAATTACAAAAACATCCTGAAGTTGTTATCGAAACTGCTGTAAAAGGCATGTTACCTAAAAATTCACTTGGACGCACAATGTACCGTAAACTTAAAGTTTATGCTGGTAGTGAGCATCCACATGAAGCACAACAACCAACAAAATTAGAAATAGGTAGGAAATAATCATGGCAAATAATCAATATTATGGAACAGGCAGACGTAAATCTTCTGTGGCACGTGTATTTTTAACACCTGGTTCTGGAAAAATCTTAATTAACGATAAAACAATTGAAGAATATTTTGGTCGCGATACATCACGCATGATTGTTGTTCAGCCTTTTGAAAGATTGGATATAAATGATCAATGGGATGTCAAATGTACCGTTGTTGGCGGTGGAAACACTGGACAAGCTGGTGCTATCAGACTTGGAATCTCTCGTGCTTTATTAGAAAGTGATGAAGAGCTAAGAAAGCCATTACGAGCTGAAGGC
>JALWML010000407.1:9362-13593 GCA_027083915.1 Lysobacterales bacterium
CTTCTTAACACGTGATGCACGTAAAGTGGAACGTAAGAAAGTTGGCTTGCGTAAAGCACGTAGAGCAGTACAGTTCTCGAAACGTTAAAAACTTGGTTGGTCTATTTGCCAATTTAAAATGTTTTAGAAAAAGCGGATTTATTATCCGCTTTTTTATTGCCTAGAATATTTCTTAAACAGGATTTGCGATTAATAAACTATTGAAGGTTTGTTGATGCGACAAGTTCGTCAATGTAATGACAAATAATTAAACATAAGTTATTATTAATAATATGAATAAAGAAATTTGGGAAAAAATTGAATCCATTTATGATCAAGCGATAGAAATGGATGTTAAAGACAGAGCGCAATTTGTGAAAAATAAAGCAGATGGCGATGATGTTATTTATCAACAAGTGATTAGGATGTTGAAATCTGATACTCAGTTTATGGAAGAATATCCAGGCCTTGTTTCAAATAAAGAAAAACTTACCACTAATGAACCAAGCATCTTGGGTCACTTTAAAATTATAAAAAAAATAGCAACAGGTGGCATGGGCAGAGTGTATTTGGCTCAATCATTGCATGCAGATGTTACAATTCAAGTGGCTTTAAAGACCATTCGGATAGAATTAGTTAATAAAGATTTAGAACAAAAATTTTACAATGAAAAACAAATTCTCTCTCGACTAAAACACAAAAACATTGCCAGTTTGATAGATGCGGGTATTTCTGATGATAATATTCCCTATATTGCTACCGAATGGGTAGAGGGAAAAATTATTAATAACTATTGTGTGGATAATGCATTAAATCTACATGACCGTTTAAATCTATTCAAACAAATATGTTCAGCAGTATCTTTTGCTCACAATAAATTAATTATCCATAGAGACATTAAGCCAGACAATATTTTGGTTGATGTAAATCGTCAAGTGAAGCTTTTGGATTTTGGTATTGCGAAAATTGTTGATGACAACAACAATAATAAACAAACACAAACACAGATTTATACACCCGATTACGCATCACCAGAACAAATCAATGGTGAATTGTGTAATGTAGCCACCGATGTGTATTCTTTAGGGGTGGTGTTATTTGAGATTTTGACAAACAGCAAAAGATTTGATTTGTCAGGGTTAATTGTTTCAGAAAAGATAAAAGCTATCTGCGAACCCAAAGCACTGGACATTCAAACCATTGGCTCAAAATTCAATATAGGCAGTGCATTGTTTAATATCATCAATAAAGCCATGCATGTTGATCAAAGCAGGCGTTACCAGAGTGTTGCATCATTAGCTGCGGATATTGATAATTATATAAACAATCGCCCTGTTTCCGCGATGAAGGACAGTTTCTTGTACAAAGCAAAGATGTTTTTATTGCGCAATCGTTTAGCCAGTATCCTTAGCACATTGATTGTTGTTGCTGTATTTTCTGGTTTATACATCAACAACAATGAAGTGCAGAAGAAACTACAAGAAGCCGAGAAATCCCAAGTAATGCTGGAATTTTTTCAAGGAATACTGAAATCTGCATCGCCTTCACAAGGTGGCTCGACCAATCTAACAGTTAAAGAGATGTTTGATTCAGGAATAGCGGATTATGATTTTAATAAAATTTCAGACCTCTATGTTCAAGCAGAGCTATCTTCTCAGATTGGGCAAATCTACGGGCAACTGGGCAATCAAGAAAAACACAAAGAATTTTTAAGTAGTGCGATTAAATATTATGGCGAAAATTTAACCACATCTCACAATATAGATGCTTATTTAAGGTATACAACAGATATTGGAGCTGCATATACTGACAATTTAGAGTATAAAAAAGCTTCTGACTATATTACTAAGTCACTATCAAATATTAAAGACTATGACTTAAATTCCGTACACCTTGCTGAAACTTATTTGGAGTTGGCAACAATTTATAAAGAGTTAAATGAATTCAAAGACATTAAGGATAAGCACAAGGCTAAAGAGTATCTTGATAAAGCCGAGTTGTTGGTCAAAGGCACTGAAAATTATATGGTTCTTGGAGAGATTGAATTTTTCAAACATAACTTTGGTCCTGTTTCAGTTGAACAAGCCATGCAACACATTAAGAAAGCAGAACAGTTTTTTGAAAAAGGTCAGCAAGGGAAATACAATCCAAACCTAGAGAGTGCAAGATCGGTCAGGGCGAATTTTTTAATGCGCACAGGCAATTATCAAGCAGCTGCCGAGTTACATGAGTTGGTTAGAAAACAAACTATTGAAACTTACGGCAATGATGATTTTGTGGGTTTAATCACGCAAGCAGATAACTTAAATATATTGGGTCAATTTGATAAGTCTAAAAAGTTGTTGGAAGAATCATTGCTTGTTCATAAACAATACAATTTAGCCAAAGATCCTCCGTATTATGGTTCTTTGTTATATACCGCTCAGGTAATGGTTGAGTTTCAAGAATTTGAAAAAGCTGAAGCTTTATTTCAAGAGAGTTTTGACTATTTTACAAAGATATTGCCCCAAGGTCATAGTTATTTAAAAATAAGCAATGGCATAAGGAGTGAACTGTATCTAAAATCATCAAATGACAAGAAATTGCTAAAGGCGAAAAATCAATTAGAAGGGTATCTCAATGCAGAGACTGCAACAAATAAGCTACCAATGTATTTTAAATATTCATTAAATATTAAGTTAGGTCACATATATTTATATTTTAAAGAATACCAAAAAGCACAAAAGTATTATGCTCAAGCCATACAAATGACAGAAAATAATCCATCCAGATTCAACCAAGCAAAAGCCTATTGGGAGCTAAAAACGGGTTTGGCTTTATCAAAAATTAAGGCTGGTGATATAGGTGGATTTGAAGACTTTCATGAAAGCAAAAAAGAATTACTTAATAGAGTCTCTAATGATTCATGGTATGATAATTTTTTTAAAGTTGAATAATAATGCAAGCAGCTCAGATAACTGAAATTTTAAACAAAGAAAAGATTGATTCTGATACGTGGAATCAAATATTGCCGATTGTTTATAATCAGTTAAAAGTGATAGCCCGCAATGTAAAGTTTGGTCACCGATCTAATGAAAACCTCAATACCACTTCTTTGGTTCATGAAGCATACATAAAATTACAAAAAAATGACAACCTTAATGTTGAGGGTACCAAGCATTTTTATAGTTTGGCAGCAATGGCAATGAGACAAATTCTGGTTGATGCTGCACGCTCACAATTGCGCCTAAAAAGAACTAAAGAAGACACAAGTGATAATGAACAAGATTTTATTTTAGAAATCAATAATCAAGTGACAACATCTAACGAAATTTTAGAAATAGATAAAACTTTGACAAATCTAGAAGATCTAAGCCCTCGATTGGCTGATGTGGTGATAAAACATTTCTATGGTGGCTATACTTTTGAGCAGATTGCACAGTTTTCAAATATTTCGAAAAGAACTGTTATAAGAGATTGGAAAAAAGCCAAAGCTTTTATTTATGCACAGTTGACATGATTTCAATCTTATTTATTGGTGTAATTGACAGTCTGCATCTTTTTTATAATTTATTGTACGATAACTGTTATCTAATAAATTGCAAATAAGAAGCTTGCTTTGTAATGTTTGACCAACTTGTGTGATGAGTTTAATCGCTTCAGTGGCTTGAAGTATGCCTGCAAAGCCTGGAACAACACCAAGCACACCTTCGGTAGAACAGTTTGCTGGCTCAAAGCCTTCAGTATAGGGAAATAAGCATCGCAAACAGGGAGATGATTTTTGGCGCATATCAAATACACTTATCTGAGCTTCAAATTGATAGACGGCAGCATAAACCAGTGGTTTCTTATATTCGATGCATAAATCATTTACAAGATAACGTGTTTTGAGGTTATCTGTTCCATCAATAATGACATCAGCTTGAGCTATTAATGCTTCGGCATTGTTGCTACATAACTTTTCAGCAATGGTTCGAATTTTTATTTCGGGGTTTAGCGCTTGCATACGTGCTTTGGCAGAATCTACTTTTAGCGTATTAATGGAGTCTGTTGTGTGAATTATTTGCCGTTGTAAATTGCTTAATTGCACAATATCATCATCAATAATAGTGAGAGTTCCAATGCCCGCTGCGGTTAAATAAAGGGCACTTGAAGAACCTAAACCGCCGGCACCAATTAATAGCACATGTGCATCAGTGAGCTTTTGTTGAGCTTGTTTGCCAAATCCTTGAAGCTGGTAATGTCGAGAATAACGCGCATCATGAGGTGTGAT
>JALWML010000408.1 GCA_027083915.1 Lysobacterales bacterium
GGTCAAAGCACCGATGGAGATGTAATCGACACCTGTTTTGGAAATGCCAGCAATGGTGGACAGATTGACGTTGCCTGAGGCTTCTAAGTCTATTTTTCCAGCAGTAATTTTAACCGCTTCACGCATGGTTTCATTATCCATATTGTCCAACATAATGCGGTCAATATCGCAAGTTAGGGCGGTTTTTAGTTCTTCTAAATTGGTTACTTCGACTTCGATTTTATGTTTATGCTTATCGTATTGAAGCACTTTATCGACTGCTTGGATAATGCCACCTGCAGCTTTAATGTGGTTTTCCTTGATGAGTGCCATGTCGTACACACCTATGCGGTGATTTGTGCCGCCACCCAATTTGACTGCCCATTTATCCAAAACACGTAAATTAGGAACAGTTTTGCGGGTATCCAACACTTGACATCGACCTTCACACAACTGCACAAACTGGTTGGTAAAGGTGGCAATACCACTCATGCGTTGCAATAAATTTAAAGCAACACGTTCAGCACCCAAAACAGAAATAACTGAGCCAGAAATTTCAGCAATCACATCTCGATTTTTGCAAGCTTGTCCATCTTTAAACAACAATTTAACTTTGACGTTTTTGTCTAAAATTTTGAAAGTTTTTTTGAATACTTTTAAGCCTGCAATAATGCCGTCTTGTTTGGCAATTAATTGGGCTTGGCAATAATCGGTTTGTTTGAAAATGGATAAACTGGTTAAATCACCACTTTTAATGTCTTCTTTTAAGGCTACCTTGATAATAGCGTTGTATTTTCTGTATTTCATGGTGTAAATTAATGAATAGTCAGAGTATTTTAAACTATTTTCTTTACTAGGCTAGCAATTATTTTAGAGATGTTTGTGAAAACATTGTCTATAAATCTAATGTGTCAGGCTCTGCTCTTGAATTATCTAATTCAACTAGGGTTTCACCGATAGCTTGGTGAGTTATGGGTGTTGCTAATGATAAACCAAACTCATCTTGTAAATCAAAGGCTATGCGATTGATGGCGTATTTAGCCGCTTTAAGTTGATAGATGTTTTCAAGTTGGTAGTGAAAGCGCCACAAAATAGCATGGTCACCTGCTTCAATAAGGGCAATTTTTGGTTTCTTTTCAATAGTTAATGCACTGTTTTTTTCACATGCAATTTCCCATACTTTTTCAAAATAATCACAAACAGTCTTTGCATCAGTGGAGTAACCAATTTTGTATTCAATATAATCATTCCAGCCAGTACTGCCAGATCGATTTAAGACTTCAATTTTAGTATTGCGCAGTTTAGAATTTGGGATAACAATTTTGTGCTTTTGCACTAAGTCGCGAAAAGTAGTTTGTGTCAGTGAAACTTTGCGCAATATTGCTAAGATATTGTATTCTGGAATTCGGCAAACCACACCTGGTTCTAGGTCATTGTTGTAAAGCAGAATTAATCCATGAGCACTATCAACAGCCCATGCATCTTTGGTGGCAAAAAGTATAACCAATAATCCACCCAAAACACCAGTGGCTTGTAACCAGTTTGTGACATTCCATATGTTGACCAACAATAAGATTGCAGCAATAATAGTGATGGCAATTATTAGGATATGCATCATTTCTGATTTATAAGTACTGCTGCTTATTTCTTCGCCATCAACTGTTTTGTCTTTACCATAATGCTGTAGTGCCCATGCGTGGGAAAATTGTATAAAAAGGTAGGAAATTAGAAAAACTAAACCCGTTTGTGAAACTTTTAACAACCATTCATTATCGTTAGATGTTCCATTGAGAAGGGAATCTACAACATAAATCATCAACAATAAGAAGTTTAAAAAACGGAGCCAAAAAATTCTTTTAGTGTTCTTGTCATCGTCATCGGTTGGTTTTACAATGTATTTGAAAATAACGCCCGAAAGAACAAAGAAAAGGATATTTAAAATAATGGCAGCCTTGCCAAAATTGGAGAGGTGTTGAAAGTATTCCTGTATAAAAATCATTGTCACTCCTTTTGGCGTATAAAGTATTGTTTATTTTTATGGTCAATTAATAGGTTTGGGCTCCTTTCAATAGCAGCGATAAATGTTTTTAATGCATGCTCATCAACAAAGTTTTTCCAGTAAGTTAAACCCATTTTTTGATTGATTCTGTGCAGTGAAATATAGCCCGCATAAACTGGTTGTTTCAAATTGTTGATTGAAACGGGTTGTTGCCATAAATGCAGGGCAATTAAATTTTGATTATCAATTTTGGTAAAAATCATGGATTCTATCTTACCATTATTTGTGCTGGGTATAATGGCAATTTCTTCACTGTTTTCGTCCGTTGTTAAGGCTTTCCATACATCCTTCCATGCACTTGGTTTGATTGCTTTCCAGTTTTGTGTGGCTAATTCTTTGCTTAAATCGCTTAAATTGCCTAAGTAGTGAATTGAAAAAGCCTGCTTTGGACGATTCAACCAATCAGTGCGTTCTTCAAGTTCACAATTGAGCCATTGCTGTTCAGATAATAGCTTGTTAGTAATGGGTTGGGTTTCTTTAAATTGTCCTGCAAAAAAGATGAGAACGAAAATTATTGCAATACCCTGAAAGCTAAAAAAAAGTGCAGAAATTGGCCAACCTAAAAATTGTTTACGCGCTCGCATGCGATAAGCGATGGCAACCACAGAAGCCCAAAGAATAGAACTAAAGATAGATATCAATACCACACCAAGACTCATTTGGTGAAAGAATAATTGTGCAAACGATACGAGGGCAATGAGTAAGGTAGCTAAAGTATAGGGCCATGAGCGCATTTTATGTGGTAGAGCACCAGAAATTAAAGCTGCCCAAAAGGCTATAATCGTGATAAACCACGTAAGGTGATGGTAGCCGAACCACCCTTCATTATTTTCATGTGAAAAGTAATTGATTAATAAAGAAAGAATATAGCCTGTAATGACTACAAAGGCCCAGTGCCCAGCAGCAACACCACGTTTTCGACGTATTAACCATAAGAATACTAGTATTGAAGGGATGATTATGGCTAAATCATGAGTGACAGAAAGAATAAACAACATCACAGGTTCTGTCCAGTCGGTATGAAATGCCTGCATGAAATGAGCGACTTGCAAAGACCATGAACTGACTGTTTCACTATTTAAGCTAAAAAACAAGGCGGTAATTGTTATGGCAATAACAAAACTCGCCATTAAAGCTAAGGAGCCTTTCTCGGGCTTGCGGGGATCAATTAATCCAGAAGTGAGCCTACCTAAATGAGGGTGTTTTTGTGTCCATATCAAAGCATGACTTAGAATTCGATGTGTTCTAGGTAATAAAAATGCATAAAGTAAATGAATGACCCAATAAACAAAAGCAACA
>JALWML010000409.1 GCA_027083915.1 Lysobacterales bacterium
ACTGCTGGTACTATAGCTATTATGGGTGGTACACAATCACACTTGATGTTCTTACCTTTAGGGTTGGCATCAGTTGGTTTGATTTGTTCAATCCTTGGTATTTTTATTGTTAAAATGTTTTCAAACAAACCAGCAGATGTGGCATTAAGAGCAGGTACAATTGGAGCTGCTATATTGTTTATCTTAGCAGCTTATGTTGTGATTCATAAACTCGGTATTTCAGCTAATGTTTGGTGGAGTGTGGTTGCTGGTGCTGTGGGTGGTATCATTATTGGTTTAGTAACAGAATATTACACAGGTGGTAAGCCTGTTCGTACATTGGCTAAAAGCGGTGAAACAGGTCCTGCAACTGTGATGATCTCTGGTTTGGCTATTGGCATGGAGTCTGTTGTTGTTCCTGTTATTACCTTAGCTTCAATTATTTTAATTACTTCATTGTTATTACCTGAAGGTGCTGGTATCTATGGTGTTGGTATTGCCGCAGTTGGTATGTTGGCAACGGTTGGTATTACGATGGCAATTGATGCCTATGGTCCTGTGGCTGATAATGCAGGTGGTATAGCTGAAATGGCTGGTCTTGGTGAAGAGACACGAGAAATTACTGACGGTTTAGATGAAGTAGGTAATACAACAGCAGCAATTGGTAAAGGTTTTGCTATTGGAGCAGCAGGACTTGCAGCTTTGGCAATTATTGCAGCATTTATTGAAACTATTTCAGCAAAAGTTCCAGGTTTTACATTAGATATTGGTAACCCTAAAGTTTTGATGGGTATGTTTTTAGGAGGTATTTTTCCTTTCTTAGTTTCTGCCATGACCATGCGTGCAGTGGGAGATGCGGCATTTGATTTGATTAAAGAAATTCGCAGACAGTTTAAAGAAATTCCTGGTCTTATGGAAGGTACTGCCAAACCAGACAGTAATAAATGTGTGGATATTGCCACAACAGCAGCTCTTAAGCGTATGATTATGCCCGGAGTTTTAGCTGTATTATCACCTGTCGTTGTTGGTTTTGTATTGGGAGCAGCTGCTCTTGGTGGAATGTTGGGTGGAGCATTAATTACGTGTGTATTGATGGCATTAATGATGGCAAATGCTGGTGGTGCTTGGGATAACGCTAAAAAGTATGTCGAAAAAGGCAACTTTGGTGGTAAAGGCACAGACACACATGCAGCGGTAGTTGTTGGTGATACTGTTGGTGATCCATTTAAAGATACCTCAGGTCCTGCTATGAATATATTAATTAATGTTATGGCGATTGTTTCATTAGTGATTGCTCCATTATTGGCTGCAAATCCTAACGGAATATTTGGTTAATAGTCTTTAATATTGAATGAAAAAACCTGATAGGCGTTTAACCTATCGGGTTTTTTATTGTTTAAAATATGGTTTAGTTTTTTTAAAAAAGTATAATGTCTTTTTTACTATTAATTCATCAATGCCAAAAACTTCAATCCAAATGTTTACCGATGGTTCGTGCCTAAAAAATCCAGGTCCTGGTGGTTGGGCTGCTTTGTTACGCTACAAAGGCACAGAAAAAATGTTCAGCGGTGGTGAATTTGATACCACCAATAACCAAATGGAACTAATGGCAGTTATTGAAGGGCTAAAAGCCTTAACGAAACCTTGTTGTGTTGAAATTTATACCGATTCAAAGTATGTTTTGGATGGTTTTACCAAATGGCTTGATGGCTGGAAAAAACGTGGTTGGAAAAAATCCGACAAAAAACCTGTTTTGAACCAAGAGTTGTGGCAAGAATTAGATAAAAATGCTGAAAACCATACAATCAACTGGCATTGGGTTAAAGGCCACAGTGGTCACGATGAAAACGAACGAGTTGATCAACTCGCGCGAATGCAAGCTGAAAAAATGAAGAGTCTACTGCCCAAATGATAAGAAATACTGACAGACTTATCATGCTTGATACCGAGACAACAGGTATTTCTATAGCGCAAGGTAATCGCATCTTAGAAATTGGTGCAGTTGAGGTCATTAACCGTGAAATAACAGGCTCAACCTATCAACAATATATCAATCCTAAACGTGACAGTGAACCTGGGGCATTGGAAGTTCATGGAATAACAACAGAGTTTTTGTCAGACAAACCACCTTTTGAACGAATTGTTGATGAATTTATCGATTATGTCAAAGGGGCTGAGTTGGTCATCCATAATGCACCATTTGATGTAGGCTTTATTAATCACGAGTTTGCCTTATGTGGTAAAAATATCAAGATAGAAGATATATGCACCATCACGGATTCATTAGATTATGCTCGCAATAAACACCCCGGAGCCAAAAACAACCTTGATGCCTTATGTCGTCGCTATGGCATAATAAACGAACACCGTACATTGCATGGCGCATTATTGGATTCGGAGATTTTAGCCGAAGTTTACTTGATGATGACAGGTGGGCAAACCAAATTAAATTTAGATGCCAGTAATGATAATTCAAGCACAGGTTTATCATTAGATTTGAGTAACTTACCACCCCTACGTGTTGTTAAAGCGACGGATGATGAGTTGCAAAAGCACAATCAATTATTAGATAAACTATCCAACAACGGTGAGAATCCATTTATTTACCAAAAAAATAATCAAGAACTTGATTAAAACAATCTAAAGAACTCAACAAATCTTCAACAAAAAGTTACAATACACCATTGTAATCATTATGTGAAAAAATACTAAAAATGTTAGATCATCAAATACTCAGAAACGATATCGAAGCAACTGCCAAAAAACTCACCACGCGTGGCTACCAGTTAGATGTGGATGCATGGAATGAATTGGAAAAAAATCGCAAACATTACCAAGTGTTACAAGAACAATTACAAAACCAAAGGACAGTCAAATCCAAGTCGATAGGGCAAGCCAAAGCCAAAGGTGAGGACATTCAGCCATTGATGGATGAAGTCAAAGCAATAGGCGCACAATTGGATGAAGCCAAAGCCAAATTTGAAGCCATTCAAAAAGAAGTACAAAAACTAACCATGTACATGCCAAACCTTGCGATGGATGATGTGCCACTTGGCAAAGACGAAGACGATAATGTCGAAGTACGCAAATGGGGAACACCAACTACATTTGATTTCCAACCCAAAGATCATGTCGATTTAGGGGTGAAAAATGGTTGGTTAAACTCAGAAAGTGCAGCCAAATTATCTGGCTCTCGTTTTACTGTATTATCAGGAACCATCGCCAAATTACAGCGTGTATTAGCGCAATTTATGCTCGATACCCACACAAGCCAAAATGGTTACACCGAACATTACGTTCCTTTTTTAGTCAATGAAGCGACCATGACAGGTAGCGGGCAGTTACCCAAATTTGCCG
>JALWML010000410.1 GCA_027083915.1 Lysobacterales bacterium
CAAATACAACTTTTCAACAATTGATTCAAACGCAAAAAGTTGTGCTGCCAGTTATATCAAAAGATGTTATTTTAGTTAGAACACGGTCAAACTAATTTACCATTTGTCGCGTAATGCACGCAGGGCAATAAAAGTTTCTTTTTCTGAAGCAGTGCTTGTTGCTAAGCGGCTTTGAATTTCCTTGTTGTCCAGTCTTAAAAAAGTATTGATTTGCTTTTCATCGGCTAAGGTTGTTGTTAGTGGGTTGTCATTAATATTAGATTGACTGTATTTTTCTAACCAAAGTTTTGCCTGTGTGTTGCTGGGTTCATGTTTGAGGGTGAAACGCAGGTTGTTTTCCAAATAATCATGTCCTGGGTAGATGATGATACTATCCGGCAAAGTGGCAATCTTAGTGCTAATGGTTTCGTATAAATCTTCAACATCGCCACCATTGTGGCAATTACCAACCCCTGCATTAAATAAAATATCACCTGTAAAAATACAATGTGGCTTGTTTTTGTGTTCAATTATAAAACACAGATGAGCCTGAGAATGCCCCGGTGTGTCAATAACTTGCATGATGGTTTCTTCGCTCAGTTGAATGTTTTCACCGGGTTCTAATAAGTGAGATTGAGCGGGAATCTTTCCTTGTCCCATCTTATGTGCCCAAACTTCGCACTCGTATTTGTCAACCAACTCTTGGTTGCCCTGCGTATGATCCCAATGTTCATGTGTATTGATGATAGTGGTTAGGGTTAATTGATTGGTTTTAAGAAATTTTTGTGCAACTTGCGCATCCCATGGATCGATGATGATGGCTTGTTTATTTTCAAATTCAATATAATAAGTGAAATTACGAAGCGAATTATGGGTAAAAATTTGATGAATTTTCATGGTTTAACTCCATTGATTTTGTTGCATCTGGGTCAATCGGGAAATGGTGCGTTGCATTTCAAAAGACAGCTCTTGTCCCAAATATATTTCATTAAATTGAACAGGTGACAAAACATACAAGGGAATATGGGTGTCGTATAGCACATCAATTAAGGTAATAAATCGTCGGGCGGTGTTGCGGTCGTCGTCGCTAATCTTGTTTTTAATACTAACAAAGATGCTCTTGTATTGTTGTCCTAATTGTAAAAAATCACTGGCATTGCGTGGTTGTTCACACAGTGTTTTAAAGTCAAAATGTATGCAAGATTGACTTCTTTTGATGACTTCTAGGTTACGTTTGTTAATGCTAATCGGAGTGTGCTCAATAATTTGCCCATGTGATTGGTGAGAGAATGCTTGTTCAAAAATTAATTGATTTTCTTGAGTGATGGGTGATAACCATTTGGCTTCTGAATTTTTCGCCGCATTTCCAGTGCGGTAGTCTTGATTTCCATCTAAATGCAGTATCTGCATATTTTCTTGCATCCACGCAATAGCAGGCATAAACTTTTTACGTTGCAATCCACCTTCGTATAAATTGACGGGATTGACATTGGATGTTGTCACCAAGCTAATGCCATTTTTTTCCAATGAATATAATATAGTGGCAAGTAGCATGGCATCGGTTATATCATGGACGAGAAACTCATCTAAACATAAAACTTTGATTTCTTTTGCTAGTTTTGCGATGATAATTTCGATGGGATCTTGTTGCTTTTTTATCTGATGCAGTCGTTGATGTAGCCATAGCATAAAAGCATGAAAATGTTGCCTGCGGACAATTTTTTTATCGAGGGATTGGACAAATAAATCCATCAAAAATGTTTTACCACGTCCAACCGAACCGTAAATATACAAGCCATGAAAAACCCTTTTGTTTTTAAAAAACCAGCTATTGTCTTTTTTGTTGGTATTGATGAATAACTGTTCAAAAGCATCCACGACGTGTTTTTGCAGTTCGTCACTGTTAATTTCATCACGAGCAAGCTTGGCTTGATAAAGAGCTAGTGGGCTTGACATGAATTATTCGTCAGAGTTTTGCACTAATTGGCGTGAGATGCCATTAATAATCGCACCACGCAAGTCAACCAAACGGCGATGGAAAAAATGCCCTGTTTTAAAAGTCACTAACTGTGGACGTGGATCAAGGTTGTTAACATAATCATAAACTGCTTTTGGAGTGACAACATCATCCTCTTCGCCTTGAATAACAAGCCAAGGGCAATCTGGTTGGGCTAATTCTGTAAAGTCATAACGCTCAACTGGTGGTGCAACGGTTAGAAACTGTTGTGGGTTAATTTCAGGACAAGCACGCAAAGCGGTGTAAGAACCAAATGAAAAGCCAGCTAACCAAACGTCATAATCAGGAAAAATTTCTTTTGCCCAGTGATAGACACTAATTAAGTCATCAGTTTCACCAACACCATTATCAAACTCGCCCTCAGATTCGCCAACACCGCGAAAGTTAAAGCGAATAGTGTGTAAGCCCATTTCACGAAAGGCTTTTTCTATCATATGCGTAACTTTGTTGGTCATGGTGCCACCGAACAATGGATGAGGATGACAGATTATACCAAAGGTCTTTCTATCAATATCGCCTGATGGCCTACCGGCTAAACATTGTAATTTGCCCACAGGGCCTTGGATAAAAAATTCATTTTCTGGAAATTGTGTTGGGTTTTGAATCATAGTGTTCATTTACTTAATATCATTTGGCAATTATATCATTTTTTCCAAGGAGCTATATAAAACAATAATAACATTCCTGGAATTGCACAAGCGGTACAAATCAAAAAGAAATCGGTATATCCCACTTTTTCAATAATAAATCCTGTAGTTGAATTAATAAATGTTCTTGGTATAGCTGTTATTGCAGTAAATAAGGCAATTTGAGAAGCGGCAAATAATTTGCTACTCATTTTAAACATAAAGGAAATAATAGCCACAGTTCCCATGCCGACACCAAGATACTCAAGGCTAACAATAATAAATAAATCAATTTTCGAGGGTTCGGATAATGCTGATAACCATGCAAAGCCAAGTATGGTAAACATTTGAAAAAATCCAAACAACCATAAGGACTTATTTAAGGATATTTTTCGCATGACATAGCCAGCGATAAAAGCCCCTGTCACTGTTGACCATAAAGCTGCTGCTTTAACAACAGTTCCTAAAACTTTATTGCTAAATCCTAAATCTTTATAAAACGGAGTTGAAAGGGCTGTTGCCATTGAATCACCAAGTTTGTAAAGCATAAGAAATAACAAAAGTAATACACCCTGTTTTAAAGAAAAACGTGAGAAATAATCGGTTAAAGGCTCTTTAATTGTGTCAATGAATGAAGTGGGTTGCTTGCCTAAGTGTTGGTATTCCTTTATTAATAATGTTGTAGCGACACCAATAAGCATAAATGCAGCAA
>JALWML010000411.1 GCA_027083915.1 Lysobacterales bacterium
ATACCGTAATCCTCCTCGCCCATCAGTGCTTCACCACTGAGTTTGAGAAGGATTCGCTTAAATTTTGGAGAATTATTCGCCACGGGCTTGTGCCATAACCTCTTCTGCAAAATTATCTTCTTTCTTTTCTATGCCTTCGCCTACTTCCATACGTGCATAGGATACCACATCTGCACCTTCTGACTTCAATAATTTTTCAACACTCATGTCAGGGTTCTTAACAAATGGCTGTCCATATAAAGTGATTCCAGCTAAAAACTTACGTAAACGACCACCAATCATTTTTTCAACAATTTCTGGTGGCTTGCCACTATCTGCAACTTGTGCAATTAGAATTTCTTTTTCTTTAGCAATAACATCAGCTGGCACATCTTTTTCAGTAATATAATCAGGGCTTACTGCAGCAATATGCATAGCCAAATCTTTTGCTAAATCGGTATTATCAGTCGAAACATTGACAACCACACCAATTTTAACACCGTGAATATAATGCCCAAAAACACCTTGATCAGCTGATAATTGTGAAATTCTACGGATTTGAATATTCTCACCAATCTTTGCAACCAAAGCAGTTCTTACTGTTTCAACTGTCTCTCCGTCAATTTCTGAAGCAAGCAATTGCTCAACATCATCAATGCCTAGGGCAGCAGCGTGTGCTGCAATTTTGTCGGCAAAAGCTAAAAACTGAGCATCTTTCGCAGCAAAATCTGTTTCAGAGTTTATTTCAATGATAGTTGCTTTCTTACCATCATCAGAAATAACAATCTTAACCACACCTTCAGCTGCCACACGACCAGATTTTTTAGCTGCTTTTGCAGCACCTGATTTACGCATTTCTTCGATTGCAACTTCAATGTCTCCATTTGAAGCAACCAAAGCTTTTTTACATTCCATCATACCGGCGCCGGTACGTTCTCTTAATTCTTTAACCATTGAAGCTGTAACGCTCATGTTTAAATCCTCATTGTTTACGAGCAATTTGCCCGTGTATGTATTTAAAATTTAGTTTAAGGGCAAGCAATGCTTACCCCTAAATCGTATCAATAAAAGAGAGTTTTACACAACTCGCAGGACGAGTTAAAAATCTCTAAAAGAAATTAGTCTTCAGTTTTCTTAGCAACTTTTTTCTTTGTTACTTTCTTCTTAGCAACTTTTTTCTTTGTTACTTTCTTAACTTCTTCTTTTACTTCTTCCTTTTTATCTTCAACTTTTGCTTCTTTCGCAGGAGCGGCCTCTTTTTTCTCAACCTTCTTTGTTGCGACTGCTTTTTTAGCTTCTTTCTTAACTTTTTCTGCATCACTTGGTGCAGGCATTGAAGCACGTCCTTCTAATACAGCATCAGCAAATGTCGAAGCATATAATCTTATAGCCTTCATTGCATCATCATTACCAGGAATAATATAGTCAACACCTTCAAATGAATTATTTGTATCAACAATTGCAATAACAGGAATCCCCAAAGTATTTGCTTCTTTAATAGCAATAGACTCATGCTTAGTATCAACGATAAACATTGCATCTGGAACTCCAGCCATGTCTTTGATACCACCTAATGATTTTTCTAGTTTGGTTAATTCTCTTTCGTGCTTTAACTGCTCTTTCTTAATTAACTTGTCCATGCGTCCATCAGCTTTCATCGCCTCAATATCACGGATTCTATTAATTGATTGTTTTACAGTCTTATAGTTAGTCATCATGCCACCTAACCAACGGTTAGTCACATAAGGCATTCCACAACGAATTGCTTCTTGTTTCATGACTTTTCCAGCAGAACGCTTTGTACCAACAAACATAACTTTTCCACGACGTGAAGCCAAAGAGCTGACGTAGTTTAAAGCATCTTTCATTAATTTTTCGGTCTTGGATAAGTCAATGATATGAATTTTGTTTTTAGAACTAAAAATGAATTGATCCATTTTTGGATTCCAATATCTGGTATTGTGTCCAAAGTGTACACCAGCTTCCAGCAGCTGTTTTATGCTAACATTAGCCATTATTAATTTTCCTAATTTAAGGGTTATAAACTATGTATTCGTGCTTGATTAACAACCAATTACAATTGGCACCCAGTTAAATCATTTAGCGCGATACAGGATTTACTTTCTCGCAAAACAAGCGAAAAGCCGCGGGATTATACTGTAAAGCAGTTTATCCAACAAGGAAGTTATTAATATTTTATCTTTAAATCAGCTCTTTTCTTGCAACATTTGCAAAATACTCGAAAAATCTTTCATCCCTTGACCATTGTATTTATGCAATTCATACAATTGACCAGCAGCAGCTCCCAATGGAATAGGGCTGTGTGATTTACTGGCAAGCTCCTGTGCAAGACCCAAATCTTTACTCATAAGATTGGTCATAAAACCACCTTGATAATCATTGCTTGATGGTACGTTTGGCATAACACCAGGATAAGGATTATAGACTTGCAATGACCAATTGTTTCCTGAAGACGCTTTCATGATTTCCGATAAAACACCCGCGTCCAATCCTTGTCTTGTACCCATATTTAAGGCTTCTGCCGTACCAATCATATGAATAGCTAACAACATATTATTACAAATCTTAGCCACTTGTCCTGCACCAGATGCTCCGGCATGAAAGATGTTTTTTCCCATGGCTTCTAAAACAGGCTTTGCTTTATTATAGTCTTCTGGTTCACCACCACAAATAAAAGTTAAAGTTCCTGCAATCGCTGCTGCTGTTCCACCAGAAACAGGGGCATCAACCATACTTATGCCTTTTACCTTACAAGCAGTTGCCACATGACGAGCATCATCTGCTGCAATTGTTGATGAATCAATGACCAACACATCTTTGGAAATATGGTTAATTAATCCATTTTTACCGGTATAAAGTGATTTAACAATTGAACCATTAGGCAACATTGAAATAATAACATTAGCATTGGTTAATGCAGCTACGGCTGAATCTGCTTTTTTTGCACCCGCTTTTACCGCTTTAGCAACAACCTCTTTGTTCAAATCATAAACGGTTAATTTATGCCCTGCTTTAATTAGATTCTCTGCCATGGGGCCGCCCATATTGCCCAAGCCTATAAATGCGATATTTGTCATTATTTGTTCCGTTAATTTATATAGTTGGTCTATTATATCAATACCACGAAGAACTTATCAAAGAACTGCTTGATTTATTTCAACTTCGCGTAAGCTTGCTTACCTTTTTCTGAAAGCAACGAAGAAATATGCAGATCTAATACTTGACCTAAAAAATCTTGCATATTAATTTTATCGGTTGAAAGCAATGAAGTTTGGCCCGTAATATAGAGATGAGCCAAACCGATAACAGCGGCATTGAGCGCTGTTAAAG
>JALWML010000412.1 GCA_027083915.1 Lysobacterales bacterium
CAATTAATTCAATGAGTTGTAGTAACTACATTATATCAAATTGGGTGCAGAATCAGGTCATTTATTCAAATCCTTTTTTGTTAACGGGACAGTAGTGAAAACAAATACAAAAATTTCCTTAATTAGCTTATCTGAACTCAACAAGTACTTACATAAATTTAAATCGACATTACAAATATTTTTTTTGCCATCCTCTTTTTTCAATTTTTCTTATACTTGGAACGTCTTTGAGGTATTCCAAAAATTCAACCAATATCTTTAGTTCATTATCATGCATTTGTCCTGTGTATTCTCTGACTCGGACTAAATTACCATAATGACGTAATAATTTCTCAGGAGTATCATCTATCATGATAAAATTATCTAATGAATACCCTTTCTTTTTAACTTTATCTAGGTTTTTTGTGTCTACAGATTCAAAAGTTTCTGGATTAAATCGAGGTGTACATTTTTCATTACTCCAAATAAATTCAAGTGTTCCAAACTTATTGATAACCTCTTTCGCAATATTGTCTGCAAACTGTTCACCTGCCGATGTCCAAACCGCCACTTTAAAATTATCAAAACAAAAGGTTAAAAACTCATCAAGATAAGGGCGCTCATAAACAAAATATAAATCCGTCTCAAAGTCACACTCTCTACCAATATCCTTCTGAGTTGCATGAACTATTGTTTCATCGATATCTAAGATTAATAGTTTTTCCATATTAATTCAGTCAAACCAACTTACCCGGATTCAACACTTCATTCGGATCAAATACTTGTTTTATACCTTGCATAATTTTAATTTCAGCATCACTTCGCGAATAATTCAAATAAGGTTTTTTAATCATACCTACACCATGTTCGGCTGAAATACTGCCACCTAATTGTTGAATTAATCCATAGACGTGTTTGTTAACTGTTTCGCATTCGACTTTAAAGTCTGCTATGCTCATGTCTTCGGGTTTGATGATATTAAGGTGAAGGTTACCATCGCCTATATGTCCAAACCAGACCAATTCAAATTGTGGATAATGTTCATGCACCAAGTCATCGAGTTTATTCATAAATTCAGGCACTAAAGAAACTTTAACGGCTATGTCATTTTTATACGGTGAAAAGTGCGCTATGGATTCACTAATGCCTTCGCGGTATTGCCAAAACTGATTGGCTTGTTCACGTGATTGTGAAATTAAACCATCTAAAATGTCACCATTTTCCATCCCTTCTTCAAAGACTTTCATAGCCGCTTGTTCATCTTCATCAAATTCACATAAAACATAGCACGTTGCTGAATCATCAAAAGGTTTATCTAACTCACGGTGTTGACAGACATGCTTTAAGGCAATATTGGTAAAAAATTCGTATGCCGATAAGTTAAGCTCTTTTTTAGCCAATGAAAACACACGCATAACAGAATCAAGAGAATCTAGTGCTAACAACATAACCGATTGTTCAACCGGCGGTTTAATCAACTGCATAGTCGCCTCGACAATTATACCAAGCGTACCTTCGCTACCAATCATGAGGTGACGTAAATCATAACCAGTGGCATTTTTAATCAAACCTTGATTAAAGTTTAAAATCTCACCAGTAGGCGTTACCACTGTTAACCCAGCAACATAATCACGCGTCATGCCATAACGCAAAACACGTATTCCTCCAGCATTGGTGGCAATATTCCCTCCAATTTGGCTGGAGCCGCTTGAGGCAAAATCTACCGGATAAAACAAACTTTTTTCTTCGGCATAATTGTGCAATTGTTCCGTAATAACTCCAGCTTGTAGGGTTACTTGTGCATCATCAGCATTGAACTCCAAAATACTGCGCATCTTTTCCAGTGATATAACAAACTCATGGTTACTAGCCACTGCTCCGCCACTATAACCTGTTCTACCACCTGATGGAACTAGCTTAAAATTCAACTTATTGGCTAACTGCACTATCTTTTGCACTTGTTCAACCGATTTTGGAAACAACACGCAAGCACAATCCACATCAGCAAAGCGAGTCCAGTCTTGTCCATAGACTTGCAAGTCATCAGCATCAATTGAATAGTCTATATTAGCAATTTCTAATTTAATTTGATTAATAATTTCACGTTTTTCCATCGAAGGTTTACAATAAGCGATTTTAAAGTTCCCAATTATATAGGAAAATGTAGGATTATGAGCAAGCTCTCATTAAGTAAAGAGAAAATAAAGGTCGTTTTATTAGAAGGCGTTCATCCTTTAGCAGAAGAAACCTTTAGAAAAGATGGTTATAACAACATTACTTACCTCAAAGGCACACCAGAGACTGAAGAGTTAAAAGTCATACTTTTGGATGCACATATTTTAGGCATTCGTTCTCGCACAAATGTAACTCAAGAGGTCTTAGATGCTTGTGAAAAACTCATGGCAATTGGCACTTTTTGCATTGGAACCAATCAAATCAATCTCGAATACGCACGCAACAAAGGTATTCCTGTCTTTAATGCACCCTTTTCAAACACGCGATCAGTTGCTGAACTTGTCTTAGCTGAAATCATTTTCCTGATGCGTGGTATTCCACAAAAAAATGCTGCCGCTCACCGCGGAGAGTGGCAAAAAACTGCAACAAATTCATTTGAAATCCGTGGGAAAAAACTCGGAATCGTTGGTTTTGGACATATTGGCTCACAACTTGGGGTCATTGCTGAATCTTTGGGCATGAAAGTATACTTTTATGACATTGAAAATAAATTGCCTATGGGTAATGCCAAAAATACTGAGTCATTAAATGAGTTATTAGCTAAAGTGGATGTTTTAAGTTTGCATGTTCCTTCTACGCCTGCCACTAAAGACATGATAGGCAAAGAACAATTGGATAAAATGCGCGAAGGCAGTTATTTAATTAATGCCGCTAGGGGTGATGTGGTCATTATCGAAGATTTAATTGATGCATTAGACTCAGGAAAAATCAAAGGTGCTGCATTAGATGTATTTCCTGAAGAACCCAGTAGTAACAATGACCCATTTATTTCAAAAATTAAAGATTATGATCAAGTTATTATCACTCCACATATTGGTGGTTCTACCTTAGAAGCACAGGTCAATATTGCCAATGAAGTGGCAAATAAGTTGATGAAATATTCAAATAATGGTTCAACCTCATCAGCGGTGAACTTTCCACAAGTTTCATTACCAGAAATCACTGGAAAGCAATCACGCGTTATGCATATTCACAAGAACAAGCCGGGTATGCTCGAACAAGTTAACCATGTCTTCACCAAACATAACATGAACATTACTGCCTTACATCTGCAAACAGAAGGTGAAATTGGTTATGTTATTATGGATGTAGAATGCACTGAAGT
>JALWML010000413.1 GCA_027083915.1 Lysobacterales bacterium
TGGCGTAGAGTTTCACATCATTGAACAAGACACCTATAGTATTGTTAAAGAGATTATCCCTGAAGGAAAAACCACTTGCGGACTGTGTTCGCGTTTACGTCGAGGTATTTTGTATTCGTTTGCACAGGAACATAAGTGTACCAAAATTGCCTTAGGACACCACCGAGATGATAGAGTTGAGACTTTATTTTTGAATATGTTTTTTGGTAGCACAATTAAATCCATGCCACCAAAATTGTTTTCAGATGATGGCAAACACACGGTTATTCGCCCACTGTCTTATTGTGCAGAAGCTGATATTATTGAATACGCTGAATTGGTTAAATACCCAATAATTCCCTGTAACCTCTGTGGCTCACAGGATAATATGCAAAGACAAGCCATCAAAATGATGTTACAAGACTGGGAAAGAATTAATCCAGGTCGTATCGAAAATATTGCCCGCTCAATGAACCATGTTGTGCCGTCACACTTAGCAGATAATTCATTATACAACTTTCACAGTAAAGATTGATTATGCAAAAAGACTTAAACACATTAAATTTTCTTTACGCTTCGTTAAAAGAAGCACAAGATAATATTCGCACTTACGATACTAAAGCGCAGATTGTCGGTATTGGCTTTATCTTTACTATTGGAACAATAACAAAATTAACGCATTTAGAATTATTAGAAAGCCAAAGTGGAGTATTACTTTTGGTCCTATCTTGGGCATTAATTATGATTCCATTGATATCTTTTGTATCCGTTCTTTACCCAACACGGAAAATAGCTCCAAGCATTTTGCGTGGAAGAAAAGAGGTGCAAGCATTGTTTTACCTTCACCCAAATGAGGTAAAATCCCTAAATGAATATGTAAAGCAGCTAGATGAGATTAATGTTAAGCGAGAACTCGCTTATGAACTTATGAAGGTTTCGGTGTTACGTGAGTTAAAACGCAAACGTTTTCTACGCGCCATATTTGTTTCTTCTTTAAGTCTACTTTCTTTGTTGTGTTTTCAAATATATCCATTAGAGACCTTTGCATAACTCGTGTGACGTGTAAAAAAGTTGTAACATCCGCCACTTATCGTTACGAAATTTGCTAATAGACTATTGTCTCATGTAAAAGTTTGATATATGTCTAGCTATTAGAAAATATAATTAACTAACTAAAATTTCCTAATGCAAATATTTTTGTTTAATTATAGAATAGCCCGCATTGCACTTTGTTCGCCATCAAAAGTGTGGTTTTATTTTAAGTAATGATGGCAATAAAAAAAGAGAAAACATATGTCAAACAAAAAACCAGATTTAAAGAGTCAATACGAAAACTATATTGGTGGTCAATGGGCAGCTCCTGTTGATGGCGAATATTTTGAAAACACTTCTCCTGTCGATGGACAAATACTAACAAAAATTCCACGTTCCAATAAAAAAGATATCAACCTTGCTGTCGCTGCTGCAAATAAGGCTGCCGATGCTTGGGGAAAAACATCGGTTACAGAACGCAGTAATATATTGTTTAAAATTGCTGACCGCATTGAAGCAAATCTAGAGAAACTTGCCCTCATTGAAACATGGGACAATGGTAAGGCAATACGTGAAACAATGGCTGCAGATATTCCCTTATCGGCTGATCATTTTAGGTATTTTGGCAGTGTCATTCGTTCTGAGGCTGGTGATATTGCTGACCTTGATGCTAACACTGTTTCAATGGAAGTGCATGAACCTTTGGGTGTTGTCGGACAAATAATTCCGTGGAACTTCCCTATTTTAATGGCATCCTGGAAAGTAGCTCCAGCATTAGCAGCGGGTAACTGCGTCGTATTAAAACCAGCAGAACAAACACCTCTTTCTATTTTATTTGTTATGGAAGTAATTGCTGATTTGTTACCGCCTGGTGTTTTAAATATTGTTAATGGTTTTGGTACTGAAGCAGGTAAACCTTTAGCTCAACACCCAGATATTAAAAAAGTTGCCTTTACAGGTGAAACCACAACGGGTCGTTTGATTATGCAATATGCATCTGAAAACATTATTCCTGTGACTTTAGAATTAGGTGGAAAATCACCCAACATTTTTACCAAAAGTGTTATGGATAAAGATGATAATTTCCTTGATAAAGCCATTGAAGGGCTTGTTTTGTTTGCCTTTAACCAAGGTGAAGTCTGTACCTGCCCATCTCGTGCTTTAATTCACGAAGACATCTATGAAGAGTTTATGGCTAAATGCATCGAACGTATCAAAGCCATTAAGATGGGTGATACACTTGATGCAAGCACAATGATGGGAGCTCAAGCATCCAATGACCAATACGAAAAAATCTTAAATTACATTGATATTGGCAAACAAGAAGGTGCTGAATTATTAATCGGTGGTGATAAATTTGACAACCCTGATTTCCCTGATGGTTACTATATACAACCCACTGTATTTAAAGGTGATAACAAGATGCGCATTTTCCAAGAAGAGATTTTTGGACCAGTACTAAGTGTCACAACTTTTAAAGACGATGAAGAAGCCTTAGCCATTGCCAATGACACCTTGTACGGATTAGGTGCAGGTGTATGGACACGTGATGTGCATGAAATGCAATATTTTTCACGAGGGATAGAAGCTGGTCGTGTTTGGTGTAATTGTTACCACGCTTATCCTGCACACGCTTCATTTGGTGGTTACAAGAAATCAGGAATCGGTAGAGAAACACATAAAATGATGTTAAATCATTACCGTCATACTAAAAATGTACTGATGTCTTACGACAAAAACCCTTTGGGATTTTTCTAAGTCAACTTGTTAATCATTAATAAATCAGGTGGTTAGATGGAAAATTTAATCACCTGATTGATTTGGAGTAAAAAATGGTAAATGAAAACTACACCGAACGCTTAGCAGTAACAGAAAAGGCCAAAGAGGTTATTGAAACTTTACGGGCTAAATTTGGCGACTTAATCTTTCACCAATCAGGTGGTTGTTGTGATGGCTCTGCACCCATGTGTTTTGAAAAGGGTGATTTTTTAATTGGGTCGCGGGATTTATGCCTTGGGGAAATACATGGATGCAAATTTTACATGGCGTCTGATCAGTTTGAGTATTACAAAAACATGCACATTACCATTGATGTGAGTAAAGGCCGTGGTTCGAGTTTTTCATTAGAAATTCCCATGGGTCTACGCTTTATGACAGTTTCACGCATCTTAACCGACCAAGAATTAAAAACCATTCGACCAGCAATATTGGATGATTAGGGAGCCTCTGATAAATAGAAAAAACTCAGGCTTGGCTTTAAGGATTAATCGGAACTTTCTTTTTTCTTGGCTTCTAAG
>JALWML010000414.1 GCA_027083915.1 Lysobacterales bacterium
TACTGTAGCTGGTGAAGACGGAACAACCATAACTGAGGAGACTAAGTATTTTGGACCAAAGAGATAAAATGAAAACCAAAGCATGGTATAAATATCCTATTGTTTGGTTTGTTATTGCATTGCCAATGATAGCCGTTGTTGCATCAATTGCGACCTTGGTCATTGCATCTAAGCATTCGCCTCAAGTTTTAGAACATAATGTTTCTTACCAAACAGATAAGGATAAGAAATAGTTTGCTAGAATTGTGATAATGAGTTAAGTTAATACTTGTCTTTCATTATTAAGAGTTAGGATAAACAGATGAAACAATTGTTTTAAAATTGTTTCATCCCTTTATCTATTGATATGCTACTCTTGCCTTTTTTGAGCACTAAGTTAACTTGTTATGAAAGATACAGTACATGCAACCTGTTTTCATTGTCATGAAATAATACCGAAAGGCGTTAATATTCAGGCTAATATCAATGGCAAGCAACAACAAATGTGTTGCCATGGATGCAAAGCCGTGGCCGAATTTATTAGTGATGAAGGTTATTGTGAGTTTTATGACTATCGTGGTGATTCAAAACCTGCCAATAAAGCTGAAATTGCAGAAAAAAAATGGTTGCAATACGATGAAGATATTTCTTTTAAAACATTCAGCAAACACCTTAAGGATAGTACCTATCAAGTTTCCATTCGTTTAGAAGGCATGTATTGCAGTGCCTGCGGATGGTTAGTTGACAAACATTTAAGACAACTTGAAGGAATAAATGAAGTCAAACTCAATAGCATAACAAAAATAGTGCGTGTTGAGTTTGATATCAAAAGGATTAAACTCTCACAAATACTCACAGCTTTAAATTTTTTAGGCTACAAGCCTATCGTTAGTCACGAGCAAGATTCTCAGGAAATTGCAAATCAAGAACGTAAAACTGCATTAAAAAGGTTGATTGTTTCTGGTTTAGGGATGATGTTTATCATGACTTTGTCAGTTCCACTGTATAGCGGAGAATACAATGGTATTGATCCGCATATGCGACGATTTTTTGAATTGGTCAGTATGCTTGTTGCTACTGTTGTGTTCTTCTATGCTGGCAGCTCTTTTATTCAAAATGCGTTAAGAGATCTACGCAATAAGCACCTTGGTATGGATGTTCCAGTTGCCCTCTCAATCTCCTTGGCATATGGTGTGAGTGTGTGGAATGTTTTTACTCATAGTGGACATACCATATATTTTGACTCAATGGTTATGTTTGTATTTTTCTTACTGGCAGGACGATTTGTAGAGATGTCTGTTCGCCATCAAGGCATGAGTAGTACGGATGCACTTGGAAGTATGATTCCGACAAGTATCGCAGTATTACGTGATGATAAGATTTCAAATATTCCACTGGATAATGCTGTTAAAGGAGACATTATTCAAATTGAGGCAGGTCAAACCATAGCACTTGATGGCATCATTTTAGAAGGTATGGCCAAAGTTGATGAATCAATGATAACCGGGGAATCTAGGGCAGAAAAACGAACCATAGGTAATCATGTGATGGCAGGAAGCTACGTTCAAACGGGTTCTATTCGCATTAAGTCAACAGCAATTGGTAATGACACTATTTTAGCTAATTTAAGTAATCTTCTTGAAAATGCCCAATTACAGAAACCAAAATCACTATTATTAGTTGATAAAATAGCTTCGTGGTTTGTAGCTATTGTTTTGCTACTTGCGGTGCTTACTGCTCTTTATTATGCAATTTATAGTCCTGATAAAGCGCTTGTTACCGTACTTGCTGTCTTGGTAGCTACGTGCCCTTGTGCTTTATCATTAGCAACACCTGCTGCATTAACAGCAGCTAGTGTACGTTTGATGAAAAGTGGAATATTAATCAATAATTTAGATGCTATTAGTAGAATAACAAAGGTAAAGCATTGGTTTTTTGATAAAACTGGAACCTTGACTGAGTCGACAATGTCAATTGCCAAGATACACAAACTCTCAGATATTCCAGAGAAGGTTTTATTAAAGGTTGCTGCAAGTCTCGAACATGATAGCACGCATCCCATTGCCAGTGCATTTGATGACTATTATGATGAAAGCATTGAAGTAGATAGTTTTGTCGAAAAATCAGGTTCGGGTTTACAAGCATTAATTAATGGAGAATACTGGAAAATTGGTTCATTGAGTTGGTGCAGTCAAGAACATGAGAAAATCATAACGAGTAAAAAAGTGCTAACTTATTTAAGTAGAAATAATAAAATTGTTGCGGCTTTTGAGTTGGAAAATAAAATCAGAAAAGGCAGTATAGAGTTAATCAGTCACTTAAAAGACAATGATAACTACGTGGCTATTATTAGTGGTGACAAAGAAACAGCTGTAACTACGGTGGCACGGATGTTACGTATCGGTCATTATTTGGGAGAAAAGTCGCCAGAAGAAAAAATAAATATTATCAAATACCATCAAGACCAAGGATTTAAAACAGTGATGTTAGGCGATGGTGTAAACGATGCTCCCGTCTTAGCACAGTCAGATGTATCAATAAGTTTCAATCAAGGCACGCAATTAGCACGTTCAGCATCAGATTTAATTCTTATGGGAAATTCACTAAATAGCATCGAAGATTTGCTACACATCAGCAAAAAAACCAATATAATAATCAAACAAAATATCATCTGGGCTTTGATCTATAACTTAAGTGTGACACCTTTAGCAATGATGGGTTATTTAACACCGTGGATGGCAGCTATTGGTATGTCGGTGAGTTCCTTGTTTGTCATCTTAAACGCAAAACGTATATTGATAAAATCTAAGCCCTAAAGTTTCTGCTATAATTACCTGATTTAATCACAGGTATTATCATGAACTTAACCGCATTAGCATTAACCGGATATATCACTTGGTTTTTAATCTTATTAACTTCAATAGTACTTATTCATACGGTGCTAACACTATCAGGCAAAAGACAAGCCAACAGTTTTAGCCCAGAAGGCAATGATGTTTCAGATTTTAAACTACGCCTGCATCGCGCCCATGCCAATACACTCGAGGCAATGCCTTATATTGGCGGCTTGCTCTTGTTGACACTAGCAACTAACACTACCCAAGTGACAGACCAACTGGCACTGCCATTGTTGTATGCGCGAATATTACAATCAATCGTGCATCTTATTTCAACCAGTAATTTAGCCGTAATGGCTCGTTTTACCTTCCTAAGCATACAACTTGCTATTTGTTTTTATTGGGTGTTCAAATTTAGTCAGCTATTTATTTAAGGAAGCTCTCAGAAAAAGAGTTTGACTATTATATTGGTGTATTATAATATTAATA
>JALWML010000415.1 GCA_027083915.1 Lysobacterales bacterium
GCAAGTCTTCGGTAGTGGCATTTGTCTTTGATGGTTTTTTATCTGTATCGTGATGTCCGCAACGGTCGCTTTTCGGGTTTTTGACATAGGCGTTGGGTTCAGCAGTAAATTTATCAAAACATTTTTTACTGCAAAAATAATAATCAATACCATCAAGTTGACTGTTGTATTGGGCTTTTTCATCGACATTCATGCCGCAAACTGGATCTTTCATTGTATTCTCCTGTTTATTTATTGTCATCCTCGCATATGCGGGAATGACAAGTTGTACTTAATAAGGACATTGAGACTCTCTAATGCTTATGTTCTTTTTCAGGTCTATAATCACGTGATGATGAATGGGTATGAACGACTTTCCATTGGTTATCAACTTTGCGAAACAAAAAGGTTTGATACCCCGATTTATCGAAAGTACGTTCAGAGTTTCTGACTTTACCTTTCACACGTGTGGTGGCAATTGCCCAAGCAAAATCGCCTTCAAAATTCACCTCAATATCAGAAAAATCGAGCTTTAAATATTCAAGTGCGTCTTTTTCAGGCTCAACATGATGCGTGACCAAACTATCAAGTCCTGCATTTTGTCCACCTGATTCGATGTATCTGGCCCCTTTAAAATCTAAGAAGTTTTCACGGAATGGTTTGCCATCACCGTTTTCCCAACCGTATTTGATGCCATCAATAATTTTAAGAATAGCTTGTTCATCGTGATTTTTATCACCATGAGCATAGAGTGTTGTTGTAAAACTGAGCATAATTGCCATTAGTGTTAATAATTTAAGGTGTTTCATTTTGTTTCTCCTGTTTGTTATGTCATTCCCGTGAAAACGGGAATCCAGTTTTTCATTAGTATTGGATCCCCGCGTTCGCGAGGATAACAAAAAATTATTGTTTATTTTTTAGTTGTTTCAAATTTTTCTTTACTGCTTGTGATCGCCACAAAAAGAATACCGATGGCACAACCAGTAAGGTTAAAATAACGGCAGTGACCATACCGCCAACCATTGGTGCGGCGATGCGACTCATGACTTCTGAACCAGTTCCTGTTCCATATAAAATTGGCAGTAAACCGACAATAATGGCAGCAGCTGTCATCATGACTGGACGTACACGCATTCCAGCACCTTGAGTCACAGCTTGGCGTAAATCATCGAGGCTTAGGGTTTTGTCTTTGAAATCTGCTTGCATTTTTTGGTAGGCTTGATTCAGATATACCAGCATAATTACACCAATTTCAACGGCTACACCGGCAAGGGCAATAAAGCCTACGCCAACAGCAACAGAAAAGTTATAACCTTGAATATACATTAACCAAATTCCACCCACCATTGCCAATGGTAGCGTGCCCATAATGATGGCGACTTCAATAAAATTACGGAAGTTCATAAACAACAAGATAACAATAATAGCGAGCGTTAAAGGCACAACATAAGAAAGCTTCTCCTTAGCGCGTTGCATGTATTCGTATTGACCTGACCATGTGATGGAATAACCTGCGGGTAGTTTAAGTTGCTCTTGTACAACTTTTTGCGCATCAACCACATACGTACCAACATCCACGCCATCAATATCTACAAATGACCAACCATTTAAACGGGCATTTTCTGATTTTATTCCAGGAGGTCCGTCTTCTACAAAAATATTAGCGACATCACCTAATGCAATTGTTTGTCCCATATTGTTAACAATAGGCAATTTTGCCAAGGCCTCTGGTGAATTGCGGTAATCTTGTGGATAACGAACATTAACGGGATAACGCTCTAAACCTTCAACCGTTTGGGTAACATTCATACCACCAATAGCAGATGCCACCACTTGCTGAATATCAGCAATACTCATGCCATAACGTGCGGCTTTCTCGCGTTGAATATCAACTTTGATATAACGACCACCTGCCACACGTTCAGAATAAACTGATGCAGTACCGGGCACATCTTTGAGAATTTCTTCAATGCGTTTGCCGATTTTTTGAATTTCAGTTAATTCAGGACCTGCGATTTTAATGCCCACAGGTGTTTTGATACCTGTTGCTAACATATCTATTCGGGTCTTTATAGGTTCTACCCATGCATTGGTTACACCGGGCAACTTAACTAAACCATCGAGTTCTTTTTTCAAGTCTTCTTTGGTTAAACCTTCTCGCCATTCACTCTTAGGTTTAAGCTGTATAAAAGTTTCAATCATGGTGAGTGGCGCAGGATCGGTGGCGGTTTCTGCTCGACCGACTTTACCAAACACGGTAATCACTTCAGGCACGGATTTGATTAATTTATCGGTTTGTTGCAATAACTCTCGTGCTTTACCGATGGAAATCCCCGGATAAGTGGTTGGCATATACATTAAATCACCTTCATCCAATGGCGGAATAAATTCACCTCCAATTTTGTTGACTGGATACATTCCAATAATTAACACTATTAGGGTTGCTAAAAGTGTTGATTTAGGAAATTTCAACACCGTTTTTAACACAGGCATATAAATCGCGATTAAAAAACGGTTAATGGGATTTTTGTGTTCGGGTAAAACTTTTCCACGTATAAAATAACCCATCAAAACAGGTACTAAAGTGATAGCTAAAAATGCTGAAGCTGCCATGGCATAGGTTTTTGTAAATGCCAACGGTGCAAACATACGTCCTTCTTGAGCTTCCAAAGTAAATACTGGTATAAAACTCACGGTAATTATTAATAAACTAAAAAACAAGGCCGGTCCAACTTCCGCAGCCGAATCTGCCACAATTTTCCAACGATTTTCTTTGGTAATCGGTGTTGCCTCCATGTGTTTGTGCATGTTTTCAATCAACACTATCGCGCCATCTATCATCGCGCCAATGGCAATAGCAATACCTCCCAATGACATAATATTGGCGTTTAATCCTTGGAAATACATAATCATAAAAGCGGTCAAAATACCAACTGGCAAGCTAAATATTGCCACAAGTGATGAGCGAATATGGAATAAGAAAACCATACAAACTAAGGCAACCACACCAAATTCCTCAAGCAATTTATGCCAAAGATTATTGACTGCCTTTTCGATTAATCCACTTCGGTCATAAACCGTGACCACTTCGACACCTTCGGGCAAGCCTTTTTTCAATTGTTCTAATTTTTCTTTAACGCCATCAATCACTTTCTGGGCATTTTCGCCAAATCGCATAACAATAATGCCACCAACGGTTTCACCTTCGCCATTAAGCTCGGCGATGCCTCGACGCATTTGAGGTCCTGTACCAATATCGGCAACATCTTTGAGTAATAATGGGATACCATTAACATTAGTTCCCAAGGGGATATTGC
>JALWML010000416.1 GCA_027083915.1 Lysobacterales bacterium
CTTTTCTAGATGCAGCTTTAATGCTGTTGTTGGTAAACCTCTTAGTGCCATTTTCTGCATGTATAACTTATAGGCGAGCGTCACTAAGTTGGTAGACTTATCTTTTGGCAAAATGTCTGCATAGGGTCCAGACACAGTCAAATCATAAGTGTCAGCTGTTTCTACTGATACAATATCTCCTAGCATTTCACCGTTAATTGGTGTTATTGCTAGTCCTAATAAATCAAAGCCAACGGAAAAGTTGCCAATGCTAACGGGTGCAAATACTTTCATACCTCGTATCATAATTGATTATAAATATTTTGCTAAGGTTATTTTGAATAGATTAGGTTAAACTTGAAATATTTGTTGTTTATGTTTAGGGTTATCAGAGATTTTTAGGGCTGTTAACTTCCCGCCCCAGACTTTTCCTGTATCTAAACAAATGACATTATTTTCTTGCATTAAGCCAAGAGCAGACCAATGACCAATAATAATCGTATGTTTCTTCTTTTTATAGGGTTTAAATCTAAACCATGGAATTAATTGAGGAAAACTTTCAATTTCACCCTTTGCTTTAAAATTCAAACCATTATTTTTAAACAAAAAACGCATACGAGTAAAACTATTGACAGCAAAACGCGCTCTGTCCATTCCAGATAAAGATTTACTCCAATGATTAGGTTTAGAACCGTACATGTTGTTGAAGAATACTAAAGGTTTATCTCGCAAATAGGATTCAACATATTTTGCTTCTTTTTTTGCCCTCTTTAATGACCATAAAGGATAAATTCCTGCGTGTACAATAATTTTTTTTATTTTCTTATTATGAATGAGTAGTTTTTGATTTTTTAACCAAGTCATTAAATTAGAACAATCTGTTGCTTTGAATATTTCTTGAAATTCACGGTTACGCGTCTTTCTTAAACGTTTAACATAATATTGTGCAAGCAAACTTAAATCATGGTTTCCGAGCGTTACTTGGCAATTTTGTTGGTGGGCATAAATCCATCGAAGAGTCTCTAGGGATTGCCCTCCTCTATTAACCAAATCACCACAAAAAATCAGCTTATCTTTTGAATCATTAAATTTTACTTTTACTAATAATGCCATTAACGCATCAAAACAGCCTTGTACATCACCTATTATGTAGGTTGACATCAGCGAAAAACCTTCGTATTCTCAATTCGTCTGTATTGTGCAAATTCTGGTAACTCCCACGGCCTTAACGCAACAACCAATGTTGTTCCATAACGGCTTTGTAAACCGATATTTTGATCTTTATAAGCTAAATCATTAAAATTTTGCGCTAATTGTTGCATCTTTTTATGGATAGTTTGGTTCGAACTATTACTAATCATACCATTGATAACAATTCTTAGTTCTCCTGCATTAACAAACTGACAGTCAAAAAAGTCATCTTGAATATGGGTTTCAAAATAACGTTGTATAGGTCCATTTTTTTGCCATTGAAAAGTCCGACTGATTAGCGTTTTAATCTTGTTACCAGGTTTTAAACGAATTAAATTAATATTCTCTAACTGCAATAGTAGTTTAATCAATTCTGATTCTTCCAAATCATAAAGCTGATAAATATCATTAAATGATAAATTGTTCATGACTGAAATCGTAATGAGTAATAACTTTGTGTTAGAGACTATTTTTTTTTCTTGAGTCAAAGTCAATTGTTCAAGCTGCATGCTTTCAAGATGAACCAATTCGAGTAAATCAGATAACTCAAGATTAACCAAAAGTAATATCTTTTCAAGGCGCCTAATGGAAATATCACCTTGTGTAAATTGGCGTTTGATACTTGACTCAGAAATATTCAAATGTTTTGCCACATCAACATATTTTATGCCATGTGATTTTAAGGTCTTTTTTAAGGTTTGAATTATTTTAATCGATTGACTCATGCAATTATTTTAGTAAAAAGTCGCATGAATTAATACTTTAAAGTCGATATACTAGAAATTTCATCACTTTTGACAGGGCTGTCATGACAGTTTTCACTGAATGAGGGAAGTCTATTCCACCAGCTTTTCTAGCATTATTCCCATGTCTAATTTCATCGGCTTTCATTTGCGCTAAAATCGCATGAGTTTTAGTGTCTTCAATTGGGATTTTGTCGATGTGTTCTTGCAAGTGGTTTTCCACCTGTTTTTCAATCTCAATAACAAAACCATAACTAATTCTATCTCCCAGTAAAGCCGCTGTTGATCCCAAGAGAAAAGAGCTAGCATACCAAAAATGATTAAGTACACTGGTATGTGTATTAAAATCGTTTAAACGCTCATAACACCAACATAAATGATCATGCTCTTCATCAGCTGCTTGAATTAAATGGTGGTAAGTTGCTTTATCTTTTGCAAATAATGCTTGCCCATAATATAAAGCCTGAGCACAGACTTCACCTGTATGGTTAATTCGCATCAAACCTTTTGTAGTATTTAAATCCTCAGTAGGTAAAGTGAATTTATTTCTTTTATAATCAGGAAGGTGTCTTGTTGGCTTATTATCTTGATTTGAATTAATTTTCAAAAATCGATCAAACTCTGTTAATAGCTTGGAAGAGAATGATGTTTGATTTTTTCTCATATAATTTTTAAATTTGAGGTATTGAATATAATTCAATACCTCAAATTTTAGCTATTATTAGTTGATAACTTCAAATATTTTTTCATTGATTGTAATGCTAGCTTCATCTCTCAAAAACTTTGTTATATTTGATAATTCAGCATTTGTTGCAGAACGTTCAATTTGACTACTTATAGCAGCTTTTTCTTCTTCAGTTAATGATGTTGTATCTGCATTATTAATCGACTTTAATTTAACTAAAGCAATTGAATTTGCAGAAGCATCCACTGAATGAATTGGATTATTTTCGTCTAATTTTAATGAAAACACTTCTTGCACTAATTTAAAGGGTTGTTTAGAACCTGTTCGCTCAACACCCTTAGCTTCGATAATTTCTTTATTAATCGATTTAGCTATATCAGTTAATGACTTTTCACCAGAATTAATTTGTTTTTCAAATTCTGCAACTTTTGTCTTAACTAGCTCGAATGACTTTTGGGCAAGTAATTTATTTTTAATTATATCCAATACTTCAGAAAGTTCTTTAACCTGTGGTAATTTATGTTCTTTGATGTGTAAGTAAGCAACATGGTTTTCACCCAAATCAACCATTTCACTAATTTCGTTATCCGTTTTAACCGTATCTGAAAATGCTGCTGTTGAGAATTTTGGATTTGCTGCTATTCCAACACCGCGACCTTGAGCAAAAAGTTCAGTTGATTTCATTTCTAAGTGAACTG
>JALWML010000417.1 GCA_027083915.1 Lysobacterales bacterium
CCACATACCATTGCTGTTTTACTTTTGACACTTGTGGCTTTGGTTCTATTTACCATAGAAAAAATTCCATTACAAACTTCAAGCCTCTTTGTTCTATGTGCATTAATTCTGGGTTTTGAAATATTTCCTTACCAATTGCCTGATGGTAATTACTTTAGTACACGAGTTTTTTTTGCTGGTTTTGGGAATCAAGCCTTAATTGCTGTTTCTGCTTTAATGGTTGCAGGACAGGCGTTAGTCCGAACTGGTGCGATGGAACCCATTGGTCGCCTATTAGCAAAACTTTGGCGTAGTAGTCCAAAATTAAGTCTGTTGTTAACTCTTATAGCCGGCGCTGTTTTAAGTGCCTTTGTTAACAATACACCTATTGTTGTATTGTTATTACCAATACTTGTTAACGTATCACTCAGAACGGGACAATCACCTTCAGGAACACTTTTGCCAATGGGTATGGCTACATTGCTTGGGGGCATGGCTACAACAATTGGTACATCCACCAATTTACTCGTTGTTAAAGTTGCTGAAGATTTAGGGGTTCCTGAATTTGGTATGTTTGATTTTGTTTTGCCCGTTGCGATTACCAGTGTTGTTGCGATTCTTTACCTGTGGCTGATAGCACCCATGATATTGCCCGAACGTTCTCCACCATTACAGGATACCTCTCCTCGTGAGTTCACCGCTGAAATTGAAATTGAAAAGGGAGGATTTGCCGACGGGGCTACTTTAGCGGAAATAAGAGAAAAAGCAGGAAATGACATTAATATTGAACGCATTATACGTTCTGGTAAATTATCTATGGCAACTTTACCAGATGTTAAGGTTATAGCAGGTGACCGTTTAGTCATAAAAGATACTTCTGAGAACTTGAGGGATTACCAACTCGAATTAGGAGGGCAATTGTTTGCAGGTAATACCGAAGTTGATGAACAACACCCATTAAAGGATGGTGACCAACGGATTGCTGAACTTGTTGTCATCGCAGGCTCGACATTAGACCGAGTTAGAATTGAGGATGCACGATTAAAGTCAAAATATGGATTGACTTTGTTAGCTGTGCATTCCCATGGTAAAGAAACTCATGCTCGCTCAAAAGGAATCAAAGAAGTTTTACTCAGAGCAGGGGATGTTTTACTAGTTCAGGGAACACATGAAGCTATTAGGGAAGTTAAAGCTTCTGGTTCATTGTTGGTTCTTGATGGTGGTGAAGAACTACCTCATACAGAAAAAGCACCATTAGCTTTAGTAGTAATGGGAATGATTGTCGGTTTAGCCGCATTTGGTATTTTACCTATTGTTGTCAGTTCAGTTGTTGGTTGTTTAGTGTTGATTGTTACAGGTTGTTTACGCTGGAAAGATGCCACCACTGCCTTAAGTGCACAGGTCATATTTATTATTGTGGCATCCCTTGCCTTGGGAGTGGCACTTATTGAAACGGGTGGTGCAGATTATTTGGCTAGTTTATTTGTAACTAGCACGGCAGGTTTTTCTCCAGGTGTGGTACTTGCTATATTGATATTTTCTATGGCGGTCATGACCAATGTAGTTTCCAATAATGCAGCGGCAGTGATTGGTACGCCAATAGCTGTGAGTATTGCACAAACTTTAGGGATGCCAGTTGAGCCATTTGTATTAGGTGTTTTATTTGGTGCAAATATGAGTTATGCTACTCCCATGGCATACCAAACAAATTTACTCGTCATGAATGCTGGGGGTTATAAATTTTCAGATTTTGTAAGAGTAGGTGTTCCGTTAGTTGTGATAAACTGGTTGATGTTATCAGCAATCTTAACTTGGGTTTATAAGTTATATTAAAAAAGAGAGAAAAATATGGGTGAGATGAATATTTCAAGGCAGCAGTGTGAAAAACAACGCAGGCGTTTTATGCGAGCTGTTCTTAATGACCTCAATGCGCTAGAACTAATGATTGAAAGAGGATTGATTGAATCTGGCATAACACGTATTGGCGCAGAACAAGAAATGTTCTTAGTCGATAGAAATTTTTCTCCTGCGTGTAAATCTGAACAAATCATGAAGGATTTGACTGACCCTCGTTTTACTTTTGAGATAGCAAAGTTTAATCTGGAAGCAAACCTTACACCAAGCATATTAACTGGAGACGCTTTAAGAAAACTTGAAAATGAAATCAATGAAACATTAATGATTGCTCGAAATGCTGCCAGCAAACATGATGCACAGATTGTTTTAGCAGGTATCTTACCTACATTAAAACAGCTGGATTTAACCTTGGATAATATGGTCCCCATAGATCGTTATTTTGAGTTAAACGAGACTCTCAAAAACCTCAGAGGTTCTGATTTCAGACTTAATATTCGCGGCATGGATGAACTCAATGTCACTCATGATTCTTATATGCTTGAGGCACTTAACACCAGCTTTCAAGTTCACTTACAAGTTAGCAGTGATGATTTTGTACAAAAATACAATATAGCTCAAGCTATAACAGGACCAGTAATGGCTGTTTCAGTTAATTCTGGACTAATTCACCATAATCGATTGTGGCACGAATCTCGAATTGCTGTCTTTCAAAATTCTGTTGATACCCGTTCTGATACATTTCAACAACGAGGCATGTTGCCACGAGTCTATTTTGGTAAACATTGGGTCAAAAGCTTAACTGATTTATTTAAAGAAGATATTTCTCGCTTTCCCGTTGTGCTTACAGCAGATTTTGATGAAGACCCTGTGGGAATGCTTGAAAAAGGCATAATACCAAAATTAAAAGCATTAATGCTCCATAATGGAACCGTTTATCGCTGGAATCGTCCTTGTTATGGTGTTGTTGATAATGTTCCACACTTAAGAATTGAAAATAGAGTATTACCAGCTGGCCCAAGTGTGGTTGATGAAGTGGCAAATACAGCCTTTTTTGTCGGCTTAATGGTAGGTATGTCAAATAAATACAGTGATATTTCACAAGCCATGAGATTTTCAGATGTTGCTAATAATTTCTTAAATGCCACTCGTATCGGATTAGAAGCTGAATTCCATTGGACTGATCATAAAACTGTATCTGCATCAGATTTAATTCTTGAAGAACTGCTGCCTATTGCTCGTGAAGGTCTTCTGCATGAAAATATTGATATGCATGATATTGATCGTTATTTAGGGATTATCGAAGAACGTACTAAATCAAAACAAACTGGGGCAAAATGGGCCATAAAATCCATTACTGAAATGGATGATAGTATTTTACCTGATGAAAAGGTTCGTTCTATAACTTCTGAAATGGTTGTGAATCAAAAAACTGATGA
>JALWML010000418.1 GCA_027083915.1 Lysobacterales bacterium
ATATCAGGTGAGATTGAAGCTGTACGGTTTGTTGGTCCAAGTACGCCAACAACAAAGCGTGGTTTTTCTTCAGTCGAAAACTCTTCACATGCTTGTTTGGCAAGTTTGGCAGATTCAAAATTTATTCTATAATTTTGATCTTCCATACCATAATCAGCTTGAGCTATTTGAGTGGCGTTGAAGGTATTTGTTTCGAGTAAATCAGAACCTGCTGCTAAGTTTTTACGGTGAATATCTAAAATAGCTTTGGGTTGTGTTAATGAAAGTAAGTCATTATCGCCCTTGAGTGGCATTTCATGGTTAGTAAATAGGTCTCCACGGAAATCACTTTCGGTAAATTTATGTGCCTGAATCATGGTCCCCATTGCAGAGTCTAACAATAGGATGCGTTGTTTTAGGAGTTCGGTGAGTTGTTGTTTAGTGTTCATGGTTTTCCATGATGGGCAGGGCCCATCTTACGCTTTTATGGCTTCTAAGGTTATCACTTCAAAATGTGGTTTGCGGTTTTCTTTTGAGGTTACTTTAACTTTTATATCTGTTAATCCTGCATTCTTGGCGAATTGTTCCAGTTCCTTTGGTGTAAACCCATTATTTAGGTGACCAAAATCATAAACTATATCGGTGTGGTTGTGTTTAGCTAAAGTTGAAATCAATATTTTCCCACTGGACTTTAATCTCAAACTAGCTTGCTTGAGAGCTAATTGTGGGTTAATTGAATAGGTTAAAACATGTAGCAAGAACACCGTATCAAAAGTATTTGTTAAGTTTAATTTATGCATGTCAGCTACTTGGTAACTGATGTTTTTAGCGTGAGATAAGCGTTTTTGTGCTTCTTTTATAACCTTTTCACTGGTATCAACGCAGGTATAGGTTTGTGCGCGTTGGTGTAATAACTCGGCTAAAACACCGTCACCTGAGCCAATATCTAAAACATCACCTAAATCAAGCAAATAACTAATGGCACGAGTGGTGGCCTCCCAAGAACGACCTGGTGAGTATTGACGTTCCATATCTCCGGCAACTGAGTCTACCCAGTTTTTATTTTTTGCATGTTCTGATAAAACTAATTTAAGACGCTTTTCATCTTGTTTGACAAGTGAATCATTTTTACCTTCTTTGATTAGACTGTTCCAAAGATTTTGGTGTTTTTCAGATATAAATGCTGAGTTCAAACGGTAATACGTCGATACACCATCTTTTCTGCCTAAAACAAAACGTTGTTCTTTGAGTTTGGCAAGGTGTGTAGAAATCCGTGGTTGTGCTAATTGCAAAGTAGCAGAGAGTTCTGCCACTGTTAATTCATTGCCCTGTAACAGCAAAAGCAAGCGTAAACGTGTTTCGTCAGCTAATAATTTAAATACCTGTGCAACATTCATCTTTATATCTTGATTTAGAGATGTCTTAATTTTAACTAACTAATTCATTGGGTCAAGATAATAGGGAGAATAATTAATTTAATGGCGTTTATATTTTAGTTTTTGACCATTTGCATCGCCTTTGAGTTTGTTTTTGTGCCATTTAAGTTCGCCATTGACCCAAGTGTTCTCAATAGAAGCTGAAAAGGTTTGTCCATCATAAGGCGTCCAACCACAGCGATAAAGCATAGATTTATGTGAAATTGAATGCTCTTTGTTCATATCGACTAACACTAAATCAGCAAAATAACCTTCACGAATATAGCCACGTTTTTTAACCTTAAAAAGATCGGCAACATTGTGAGCTGTTTTTTGCACAATTTTTTCAATGGTAAACTTACCCTGATTAACTTGAGTTAATAAACTGCTTAATGCCGTTTGCACTAAAGGCAAACCAGATGGAGCCTTAAAATATTTGTTGTGCTTTTCATCCCACGTATGCGGTGCATGGTCTGTAGCAATAACATCAAGATTTCCATGGTTTATGCCATCGATAATTGCCAATTTATCAGAGCGTTGTTTAATAGCTGGATTACATTTGATTAAGGTACCTAATTTTTCATAATCATGATCATCAAACCACGTAAAGTGAACGCAGGCTTCACCAGTGATTTGTTTTTGATTAAGTGGTAATTGTTTAAATAAAGCCACTTCTTCAGCGGTAGAAATATGCAAGACATGCAGCTTTGATCCGTGCTTTTGTGCCAGTGACATCGCCATACTTGTTGAGGCTATACAAGCTTCTCGTGAGCGAATCAGTCCATGTTGGTTAACTGGTACATCTTTGCCATATTTTTCACGGGCTAGTTTTTCATTTTGGGTAATAATTGGTGTGCTTTCGCAATGGGTTGCGATGAGCAAGGGTGCATGTTTAAAAATTTTATTAAGTGTTTTTTCATTATCCACCAACATATTGCCAGTGGATGCACCCATGAATACTTTTATGCCGCATATTAAACTGGAATCAATCGATTTAATATCTTCAATATTATCGTTGGTGGCGCCAAGATAAAAACCATAGTTGCAATGCGAATGACCAGCAATGAGGTTGTGTTTGTCTATGATAGCTTGTTCGGTGATGGTTAAAGGTGAAGTATTGGGCATATCCATAACGGAGGTAATGCCACCAGCAACCGCGGCAGCTGATTCTGTGATGAATTTACCTTTATCTGGCATACCTGGTTCTCTAAAATGAACTTGGTCGTCTATCATACCTGGCAAGAGGTACATGCCATTCGCATCAATTACAATGTCATTATCTTTAATGGTTAGGTTGTTTCCAATTTCAAAAATTTTATCATCTTTAATGATTAAATCAGATTCAAGAATCTGCATTTCATTAACGATTTTGGCATTTTTAATGATGGTTCTACTCATGGTTATGCTCACAGTTGTTTGTTTTGTGGTTTTGCTCAGGTACATGATCTATCCCACCTTCACATCCCGGGTGACAACGCCCAAGTCTTTTAATTCCCATGCCAACACCTTTAAATACACCAAATCGTTCAATCGCTGTCATCATATACTCAGAACAACTGGGATAATACCGGCAATTGTTTCCAAGAAGAGGGCTAATAAAATACTTATAGCCTTTGAGAATTTGGATAAAAATAAATTTCATGTGTTTTTTATAAAATAGTGTCTTTTTATTTGCTCTTAAGTTCTCTTTGCGTTATAAAGAGTCGCCTAAATTTTAGGCAGTAAAAATTTGGGAACTAAATTAACAAACTTCATTCTAACATGGGGTTTAAACTGCACAAATAAATAGGAGAATTTAATGTCAGAAAGAAGCATTAATGATTTGCCAGAGGGTTATGTACCTGAAATTGAGTTAAAAGAAAATTATAAACCGTTA
>JALWML010000419.1 GCA_027083915.1 Lysobacterales bacterium
GAGGGTATAAATAATGAGTCACGCAGATACACATTCGCATGAACACGATCATGACCACAAGCCAAAGGGTTTTGTGAAACGTTGGTTAATGACCACCAACCATAAAGACATTGGAACTTTATATTTAATCTTCTCACTTGTCATGTTTATTTTTGGTGGTGCTTTAGCCATGATAATTCGTTTGGAATTATTCCAACCAGGGTTGCAATTTGTTCAACCTGATTTCTTTAATCAATTAACGACCATGCACGCACTAATCATGGTGTTTGGGGCCGTTATGCCAGCATTTGTTGGTTTTGCAAACTGGATGATACCAATAATGATTGGTGCGCCAGATATGGCATTACCACGCATGAATAACTGGTCGTTTTGGATTTTGCCTTTTGCCTTTACCATGTTAGCATCAACTTTCTTTATGGATGGTGGTGCACCTGCCGCAGGTTGGACGCTGTATCCTCCTTTGGTCTTACAAAGTGGGCATAACCTAGCATTTGCCGTATTTGCTATTCACATGTTGGGTATATCATCTATCATGGGAGCTATTAATGTTATTGCGACCATTATGAATATGCGCGCACCAAACATGGGTTATTTGAAAATGCCATTATTTGTTTGGACATGGTTGATTACAGCCTTTTTGTTAATCGCTGTTATGCCAGTTTTCGCTGGTGCGGTTACCATGTTGTTAACAGACCATTATTTTGGCACTAGCTTCTTTAATGCTGCAGGTGGTGGTGATCCAGTTTTATTCCAGCATATATTCTGGTTTTTTGGTCATCCTGAAGTGTATATTATGATTTTACCCTCTTTTGGTATTATCTCAGAAATTATTCCAACTTTTGCTCGTAAACCCTTATTTGGCTATGTGTCAATGGTTTATGCAACAGCGGGTATTGCCTTTTTGTCATTTATCGTATGGGCGCATCACATGTTTTCTGTGGGAATGCCTCTAGGTGGCGAACTATTCTTCATGTATGCAACATTCCTTATTTCAATTCCAACAGGTGTGAAAGTCTTTAACTGGGTATCAACTATGTGGAAAGGAGCAATGACATTTGAGACGCCTATGTTATTTGCCATTGCATTTATCATTTTATTTACCATCGGTGGTTTCTCAGGTCTAATGCTTGCCATTGCCCCTGCTGATTTCCAATACCATGATACCTATTTTGTTGTCGCCCATTTCCATTACGTATTAGTGACTGGAGCGGTATTCGCTATTATTGGTGGAGTTTATTACTGGATTCCAAAATGGACTGGCAACATGTATTCAGAAAGGCTTGGTAAGATTCATTTCTGGTGGTCTGTTATCTCGGTTAATATATTGTTCTTCCCTCAGCATTTCTTAGGTCTAGCAGGTATGCCTCGTCGTATTCCTGATTATTCAACTCAATTTGCAAACTGGAACATGTGGTCCAGTATTGGAGGTTTTGCTTTTGGACTGGCACAGATTTTCTTCGTGATTATTGTTTGGAGAACGATTAAAGGAAAAGGTACAACTAAAGCAACAGATAGAGTTTGGGAAGGGGCAAAAGGTTTGGAGTGGTTTATTCCATCACCAGCACCTCATCATACTTTCCAAGATGGTGCTCCAGTGAATGATGAGCATTTAGCTCACGTATCTTCACACTAAGAGTTACCAAATAATAAAAATGGATAGTAAAGAATTAGAAAAAAGAAGAAAAGCAGCCCATCGTACAGCGATTGGGTTGGTTTTCTTTGCTGTTGCCATTTTTGCAGCATTTTATTTGCTTAATATTAGGTAATAGAAGTTAAATGAATAAAACGGTTTTAAAAACGGCTCTGTTTGCAGTTTTGATGTTTGGATTTGCTTTTGCTTTGATTCCTTTGTACAACACATTTTGTGAGATTACAGGGTTAAATGGAAAAACAAGTGGCCAAGTTGAAGCAGATGTTGTTAAAAATCAAATTGTTGATGAAAACCGTAAAGTAACCGTTCAATTTGATAGCAGTGTAAATTCCGAACTTAATTGGGAGTTTAGGCCGACAGAGTTTGAGATGGAAGTGATACCAGGTAAATTTTACCATACTGAATTTTATGCTAAAAATTTATCTAATAAAGACATTACTGGACAGGCAACGTATAGCGTAACACCTGCTAAAGCGTCTTTATATTTTAATAAAACAGAGTGCTTTTGTTTTACCAAACAAACATTAAAAGCACATGAAGAAGTAAAAATGCCAGTAACTTTTATCGTTGATACAAAATTGGCAGAAGACGTAAAGATAATGACTTTATCATATACATTTTTTAAGTTAGAGTCGTAAAAAAGAAATACATAAACAAGAGGGTAATATGTCAGAAACAAATAACAACCAATACTATGTACCACATTTAGCTAAATGGCCAATAGTGGGTTCAATAGGCATGACGATGACCGCAGTTGGTGCGGCGATATATATGAACAATCAATTTGATTCACCTATTGTCATGTATTTAGGTTTCGCAACATTGATATTTATGATGTTTGGCTGGTTCGGAGAAGTCATTAAAGAATCTGAAAGTGATATGTATAATCCACAGGTTGATGCATCTTTTCGCATGGGGATGGTTTGGTTTATCTTTTCAGAAGTTATGTTCTTTGCTGGTTTCTTTGGTGCCTTATGGTATGTCAGAAACATGGCGGTGCCTTGGCTAGGTGGAGAAGGTACAGGTGTTTTCACGAATACAGAATTATGGCCTGGTTATGAAGGTGTGTGGCCAACTAATGGCCCTGGTAATATAGGAGGTGAATTTGAGTTGGTTGACCCTTATCACTTACCTTTGATTAATACAGTATTACTGATGGCAAGTTCAATTACACTAACTATAGCGCACCATGCCTTGGTTGATGGAGCGCGTAAAAAAGTTATTGGTTGGCTCATTGCTACGGTAGTTTTAGGAGCAACATTCTTGTTTTTCCAAGTGGATGAATACATGGAAGCCTACCAACACCTTGATTTAACTTTGAAATCAGGTATTTATGGTTCAACTTTCTTTATGTTAACTGGTTTTCACGGCATGCATGTAACCTTAGGGGCAATTATGTTAACCGTTATTACAATCAGAATGATAAGAGGACATTTCAAACCAGAGTCGCATTTTGGTTTCGAAGCAGTGGCTTGGTATTGGCATTTTGTTGATGTCGTTTGGTTGGGTTTGTTTATATTTGTTTATATTATCTAACTTTGACCGTTATCAATAATAAGTTATTAAACGCCTTAGAGATAAGGCGTTTTTTTATTTCTGTATTAGAATGTTACTGAAT
>JALWML010000420.1 GCA_027083915.1 Lysobacterales bacterium
TATTAGGACCAGTAATTAAGGGAGGAAAGACCATGAATTTATTAACATCCAGCATGGTGAAAATCATGTCTAAATGAATGGTCGCTCTTATCTTAGGTAAATTGACAACAAGAATATCTAATCTTTCTTTATCTCGAGACATTTCTTGAGCCAAGCGATCAATAGCTCGGGCTGAGGTTCTTTCACTAAACCCAATGATTAATAGGTTTTCTTTTATGACAAGTATATCACCACCTTCAACGGTTATTTCATCGTGGTGTTTGCGCGTACCATCATGATAAAAACTATTGACTCCAAGAAGTGGGTGATATTTGAATATATATTTCAATAACAACGCTTCTGTAAGTCTAACTTTATGTGCCATTGACCCAATAATGACATTTTCATAAACACACATAACCGCATCTCGGGTAAAAAAAGCATTTGGAAGTGGCGGAATAGCGTGTCTAGAAGTACTAATAAAACGCTCTAACGTATTTTTTTCTAATAAAGTACCTGTAAAAAACTGCTCAGATAAGTCACAAGCTTGCAATTCAAATAAGTCATCAATTAACTCTGGGTGACCATATAAATTACAGACATCTTTAAGCAATTGTAACTTTACCTTCTCATCTTTTAACACATCACAAAGTAAGTCCGAGAACTCCAATACTTTTGCTACTCTTCGTAACACACCAGTTAACTGACGATGTTCATTTAATGCTAAATCGAGTGTTAAGATATCATCGTACAAAACTTCTTGGGCAGTCGCAGGCGTCATATTTTCCATCTCGCTGCCCGGTTGATGAATGATTACTGTATTTAATTTACCTATTTCCGAATGTACTGAAATATTACTCATTTAGAAGTCCTATATAAATTTAGCTGTTATATTTACTAACGATAGCCATTGCCATTTCTAGTGACTGCTCGTAATTTAATCGTGGATCAACCTGTGTTTTATAGGCACGTTCTAAATCTTTTTCGCACAATTCACGAGCACCTCCCAGGCATTCTGTCACATTTTCACCCGTTAATTCGAGATGAACACCACCTAAAATTGAATTTTCAGATTTATGAACATCCATTGCCAATTCAACTTCAGCTTTAATATTCTTAAATTGACGAGTTTTGTATCCATTAGATGTAGACTCTGTGTTTCCATGCATCGGATCACAACACCAAACCACACCAATATCCTCATCTTGAAGAATTTTAATCATTCTAGGTAAACTTGACTCAATGTTCTTAGCACCGAATCGATGAATTAAAGTAATTTTCCCTGCTTCATTTGTTGGGTTTAATGTTCGACATAAACCAATTAAATGTTCTTTAGTGGTTTCTGCACCTACTTTTATTCCAATCGGATTATTAATCCCACGCAATAATTCAACGTGAGCACTATCTAATTGATTTGTTCTTAATCCAATCCATGGAAAGTGAGTACTAAGATTGAAAAAGCCTTTTTGTCTAGGAACTTTTCTTGTTAATGCTTGTTCATAATGTAAATGTAAAGCTTCATGGGAAGAATAAAAATCTACTCTTGATAAATTTCCCAAACGTCTTCCTGCTAGTATTTCAGCAAATCCAATCGACTCACTTATCTTCTTCATCATCTCCTGATACTCAGTTGATTGTCCTGAGTGTTCTATCCAAGCCAAGTTCCAATATTCAGGGTGTCTAATATCGGCAAATCCACCATCTATGAGTGCACGCACAAAATTTAGTGTCATCGCTGATGAAGCATGCCCCACCAACATTCTTGCTGGATCAGGTTCTCTGTCTTTTGCAGTAAAACCAATTTTATTAACTATATCACCGCGATACGATGGTAAAGTGACACCATCCTTAGTCTCTTCATTAGAAGAACGAGGTTTGGCATACTGTCCTGCAAATCGTCCAATACGAACTATAGGCATTTTCAAACCATGAATCAAGACCAAGCTCATTTGTAATAGAACCTTTATTCTATTTGAGATAATAGGAGAGTTACAATCTTCAAAAGATTCTGCGCAATCACCACCTTGAATTAGAAATCGCTTACCTTCTTGGACTTCTGCTAATTTTTGTTTTAACTTATAAATTTCCCAAGAAGTCACCAATGGTGGCATATTTGATAGTTTATTGAGTGCTTTATTTAATGCTTTTTCATCTTTATAGATGGCTTGCTGTCTAATTTCTTTAGTTATCCAGCTTTCAGGTGACCAGTTATTCATGTTTATTTTATTTTTTTGTCAAAGTTGACCATATTATTGTATAAATTACAAAACCAATAAAACAGACAAGTGTCCACATTGGCATTGTAAGACCTAAGAATCTCCAGCTCACTTCTGCACACTCTCCTGATCCATGCAAAATTTCTTGTAATACTGAACCAAATGGTAGAGTATCAAGCATATAAAACAAGCCAGGACCACAAGCAGGAACTTCATCTGCTGGTAAATTCTGTATCCAAATATGGCGAGCTGATACCGCTGCACCCATGAGAGATACAATGGCGATTATAACAGCTACAACTTTTCTTAAAACAAATTGTGGTGGTTTTACTAAAGTTAGTAAAAATATAACTCCAATAACAGCAAAAACAAGTCTTTGCACCATGCACAAAGGGCAAGGATCTAGATATTCTACATACTCTTCGTAATAGGCATATGCGAGTAACAAAACGGTTGTGATAAATGGTATAAAACTATATAGACGTAGTGATTTAACTTTCATAATATTTTCTCAAAAAAAAACCCGGATTAACCGGGTTCTTAATACTTTAATTTAACTTAATCTTCTTGACTGTCACCAGGACGAGGACGGTCAACCAATTCTACGTAAGCCATTGGTGCATTATCGCCAGCGCGGTAACCACATTTAAGGATTCTTAGATATCCACCTGGACGATCTTGGTATCTTGTTCCTAATGTTTCAAAAAGTTTCTTTACAACAGCTCTACTGTGATTAGGCAGTCTTGAAGCTGCTAATCTTCTGTTAGCAACACTGTCATTTTTAGCAATTGTAATTAGAGGCTCTGCAACCATACGTAATTCTTTTGCTTTTGGTAAAGTAGTTTTTATTAATTCGTGTTCAAATAATGAAGCAGCCATATTTTTGAACATCGCTTTACGATGTGAACTGTTTCTATTAAGTTGACGACCTGATTTTCTATGACGCATTTTTTATCACCTATTATCCGAGTAAACGCTCAACTGTACGAATGGATGCTGGTGGCCAATTATCTATACGAACACCAAAATTTAAACCCATTTCCGCGAGCACTGCTTTTATTTCATTCAATGA
>JALWML010000421.1 GCA_027083915.1 Lysobacterales bacterium
GATTAATTTAACCCCGTTTCACTTGGCTATTCCTGTTGCTAATCTTGAAATATCGCGTCAGTTTTATGGAAAACTTCTCGGTTGTCCAGAGGGAAGAAGTACCGAACATTGGATTGATTATGATTTTTTTGGCCACCAGCTGGTTTGCCATACCTCGGGAAGAGTGGAGGAATCTCAATGTGAAAACCCAGTAGATGGCAAGCGTGTTCCCATACCCCATTTTGGTGTTGTTCTTGACATGCCACAATGGCGAAAACTTCGCGATAAATTGATTGCTGCAAAAATTGAATTTGTTGTTGAACCCTATATTCGTTTTGAAGGAAAAGCAGGGGAACAAGCCACTATGTTCTTTTATGACCCAAGTGGCAACGCTTTAGAGTTTAAAGCGTTTAAAGACATAGAAAGTGAACTATTTAAAAAGTAATTTTCATAGCCTGTTAAGAGACTTCACGCGTTGTGCAATCATCTGTTGACCTTTGCTATCAGTTTGATAGATTATTTTAGATTTTTCAAGAGCAGTTGTTGAAAATTTATTTGCCATGTTTGATTGTTGACAATTGCTGGCTAATTCAGCAATCCAAAGCTCTGCATACATCCGGCGCCAACCTTTGGGCGATTGTTTTTCTAAATCGGGGATGAGGTTATCAATTTGTTTTACACCTTTGGTACATCTTTCTGCATCTGCCCCATCTTCAATAGTGATGGCTGCAATAATCAAATGGTTGTAGAGGTTGCTTCTGTTGTGCTGTTTATATTGTTTAGTGATGGTTGGCATTAAAGCATCGGCTTGTTGGTATTTGCCAATTTTAACCAATAGTCTGGCTAAGTTTGCTTGGGCTGAAACGATGCGCATAATATTGTTTGGATCTAGTCTTTGCCGAGCTGCTATGGATTGTCGGTATAATTTTTCTGCTTGCTGGTATTTTCCCATGTCTTCATATAAATAAGCTAAGTTGTTAATACCTGAGACGAAGGATACATTGTCTTTACCAAAAATATTTTTAAATATTTTGTTGGATTGTTGATAATTTTCTTCAGCTAGATCAAACTCACCCAAATCGTGATGAAAATAACCTTTAGCAACCAAAACATTGGCATAGCGTTGATGTTTTTTGGAAAAAAGCCTTTGCGCCAATAGCAAAGATTCTTCTAATGCATGCCGCGCTTTTTCATAGTCTTTTAACCCAATCAATTCATGTACGCTTGAGAGCAAGCGAGATTGGTAGATGGGATGATTGTAACCAACGCTTGTTTTTGCCAATTCCAGTGATTTTTGATGATAGTTTAAAGACAGTTTTTTATCATTTTTAGCTGTTGAAATAGCCAGCTCATGATACAGACGCCCAAATATCTCATCGTCTTTTATCTTTTTATTTTGCAGCAACTGCAAGGTATCTATCAATAACTGTCTTGAACCATCTGAGTCACCACCTGTTTGCATAACAGTAGCTTTGCGTATTTGATGCCAAGCAATGACTTTTGGGTCAGTTACCTTTGGAATCAAAGTATCTGCCTTGACTATGAGTGCATCGGCTTTTTGCTTATCACTCAACCTTGTGGCATAAATGGCTTGTTGCCCAAGTGATTTTATTTGACCTTCTGGGTCATTTAATTGTGTATAAATCTTTTCTGCTTTTTGATAATATTCTATGGCTTTTTCATTGTTGCCTATGTTGTGTTGAATCACGCCCAATGTATCGTACATTTTGGCTTTAAGTGGCAGCTGATCTTTAAATTCAAACTAGATTTGTCGTTCACCTTGTGCCAACACATCTGATAATTTGGTTTCCTTACCATTCACGCCCAATGGTGATGCACCTTTGAGGATGTTGATTAAAAAATCTGATGTTTCTTTGGCAATGTCTCTTTGATTTTTGATTTCCAAGTTGGTTTGATACATATAGATTGGCAATGCCAAAAGAAAACCCAAGACTATGGTTGCAAATACGGATGCTGCCCGATTTCGTTTGATTAGTTTAATAAACTTATAACTCAAACTGTCACCACTGGCTACCAATGGTTTTGATGACAAATAGTTCTGAATGTCGGCAACCAATTCTTTGACCGTGGCATATCGTCTAACAGGTTCTTTGCGAATAGCCATCATAACCAAATTATCTAAATCACCTTGTAATTGCTTCGGAACAAAGTTTAAACCTGTATCTGGATCAACTCGACTGGGTAGCGCTGGTGTAATGTCGGTAATACTGCGAATCATGTCAGCAGGAGATTCTGTGGTGTGATCTTGGGCTTGTTTGCAGGTTAATAATTCGTATAAGATTAATCCCAAAGCATAAATATCAGTAGCCGTTGAAACGGGTTGTCCATTGATTTGCTCAGGACTGGAATAAGCAAAAGTCATCATCATTTCACTCTTGGTGTTGGTGACTTCGGTTTCCATGCTTTTGGCAATTCCAAAATCCAACAGCTTGACCGTGCCATCGGTGGTAACAATGATATTTGATGGCTTGATGTCGCGATGAATAATTCCATTGCTGTGAGCAAAACTAACGGCTTCACACAGTTGACTAAAGCAGAGCAAATAATCTTTAATGGTTGTTAAATCTTTTCTCGCATAATCAATAATAGAAAGGCCATCAACCCATTCCAAAATCATATACAGCCGATTATTTTGGTAAGTTCCACCTCCGATTAATTGGGCTATATTGGCATGACGCAGGGATGCCAATAATTCACGCTCTGTTTGAAAACGCGATAATTCTTTTTGGTTATGAGAAATTTTAATAAATTTAATTGCCACTTGATGGGTGAATTCGCCATCATTGCGTTGTGCCAACCACACTTCGCCCTGACCACCCGCACCAATGGGTTTAACCAGTTTATACTGGTCGATTATAGCACCTGCTTTTAAGGTCTCTTCGCCTAAGCTCAGGTCTATGCTTTTTTTGATGGTGCCGGTTAAATGTGAGTTTTCATCGTCTTGAAAGTTAAGCAAACTGGTAACCATTTGCTTGACTTTGCCTGAGACTGCACTGTTTGCAAGGATAGATTTTTGTTGTTGGAAATCGGCATCCGCACACAGGTCAAACAAGTCTTTGACCTGCTTGTTAAACGGTTTATTATCTTTAGAATTGTTCATTGATGTACTTATTAATAAAAGCACGGCCAAATTTTATATCACGCTCTAAAGTAGCAATAGATATATCCAGATATTTGGCAGCTTTAACTTGTGGCAAATTGGCAAAATAGACCAAATCAATAGCCTCAGCACTGCGCTCATCGAATTTATTCAATTCATCAATAG
>JALWML010000422.1 GCA_027083915.1 Lysobacterales bacterium
CAGAGGCGGAGATTTTTTTGCCCATGTTAATTTGGAGTATAGGAGTAATCATACATGGGCTGATGGCTTTTGAATGGTTGAACTTAGATAGGTTTGGTTTTTTTAGTCCCAAATGGGAAAAGAAGATGATTGAAAAGAGAATAGGGAGAAAGCTTTAAATCGTTCAAAACAAAAAGTGTCCACTACTTTTATTTTTTTCGAGTTTTGAGTTACTTAACAGTTTTTTAAAGTCAACTCGATTTATCTGGAAACGGAATAATGTTTAATTTAGAGGTAGATACTCTATGAAATTTCAACTATTTCTTTAAATTTTCAATAAATATATCTAATCCGATCTATTTCCTCATCTGGTTTGATTTCCAATCAAAATGGGGCTAGCCCCAGACCCCAAGGTATTTACACAAGGGTAATGATTATGATAAAATTAATTAACGGTACAGGCTGAGGAGTCGATGACCATCAAGGGTAATGGGCGGTAATAACCGTCTATTACTTTATTTGTTTGTTGGTATTTTATAAAATCTATTTTCATTAAACTGAACATTGTCTCTTATCATGCCGTGAATTGCCATTAGCATTTTTCTCATGATTGCACATATAGCTTGTCTTTTTTTTAAACCGTTGTCAATTTGCATATGCTCATAATAAGCAGCAACATTTTTATAGCGATAAGTCATTTGCATTGCTGACATATACAAAGCTTCACGTATATATTTATTTCCAGCCTTGCTTAGTCTTGAGGTTTTGTTAACGCTTTTACCAGAGGTAAAAATTGTTGGATTTAATCCAGCATGAGCAACCAGTTCATTTGCTTTCATTTGTGCATCTAACACAGCAAGTTCACCAATAAGTTTTATTGCCGTTTTAGTCGAAAAACCATTAATCCCCGTTATTAAATCATACATTTGTTGAGCTTTTCTATTTTCAGATATGATTTTTAATGTGTTTTCAATGAGATTAGTTTTTTGATTTTCAAGATTGTAAATACTTAATTCAACATCAGTAATAATAAATTTTGGTGTTGCTTTTGTAACTTCATAAGCATGTTTCTGGTTTTTTAATTGTGTTGCTTGTTTAGTTATCTGTGATAAACGCCTACCACAAGCGCGTATTGAGAATAAAATTTCATCTGGTGCTTGCCATTTGAAATATTCCATATGTGCTGCATAGTGGGCAAGAACATGTGCATCTTCAGAGTCCGTTTTAGCTTTTTGGTTTAAAACTTTTGAATAATTATGAGCAATTCTAGGGTTTATCACCATTAGTTTCACTTCTTTGATTTTATCAATCATTAAAGCTATATCAAGGTGGTAGTTACCGGTGGCTTCGATACAGACATAAGATGTTTTCATTTTAATGAGCTTTTTTATTAATGTTTTTTGCCCTTTGAGATCATTGGTATAATCTTTTTTAAAGACAGCTTTACCATTAACCATGATTTCAACATCAAATGTTTTATAACTTACATCAATTCCACATACTCTTTTATTCATTTTTTTCACCAAATAATAATTTTTAAGATATAATCATTATCAGGTTTCCCGATCCTGTACCAATGTTTATCGACCTTGTAGATTCAAGCTCACTAGTTTTACTAAAGGCTTCGGATACTCCACGATATTGACAAAGAGGACGGGAGGCCTATCTACGCACAAGCTCATTTATATGGCTTCAGGATGGGACGGCCTTCCCGATAATACTGCTTATCATAATATATTCACATTAGATATTTTTGTGAATATGCTTTAAATTAGCAATATGGAGTAATATACAAGGGTGGGCTTGCCCACCGACAGTGTGTCAGCAAACTCGTTAATTGTTTGACTCAAAATCCTTTCGCTTAACACCACAGATGTGCTGTTTAAGTAACGCAAAGAGCGCAAAGGAGACGCAAAGTTTCACAGAGAAAGTATAGAGTTTTTGTAATTAATAGTTCACAAACAAGACATTAAAAAATTAAATATTTCTTAGCATGAGTATGATTATTGTTTGGATATACTACTAAAATTTACATTATTGCTATGAATTAAGTATCCATTTTTCACTAACAAGCCTAGCTCTCTTGCTTTTGGTGGATTTAAGGATGAGTGTGACGTATAAAGTCCTTTATATTGAGGTTTTATTTTGGTGTATCCAAGTGCTTTCTGAGGAATTGTTTTAACATTGTTACCATGGCTTCTATTTGTAGCTTTAGTGATAAAGCCTAAAGCAACAAATTCATTTTTTTAACTTTACTTCTAGGATATAAATGATCAACATCTTTATTATTTATTTTAGTTTTTATAATGCTTTGATAAGCTTTTCTATAACAGGTGTATTTTGCTCTAACATAGACAGTTGCAAAAGAATTATTCATCAATATAAATATGTTATTTAAACTTCTACCCCCTACTTTATAACAATCATATTTATATGATAAATTAGTAATCTCATTTTTAGTAATTATCGGTTTTGGGCCTTTTACAATACCTTGTTTTATTAATAGCATTCCAATTTTTTTAGCTTTTAGCGACAAATAGTTAACATTCATTTGATAATTTTTTTATTGCCTTTTCCAATATTAATAAATCTTCATTAATCATGGGATTGCTTCCATCCCCTTTTAATATTATAACCATATAATTAGAATCATCAACAAACTTAGAAAAGGCAAACTCACATTGTTTTGCTGTAATCATTGGGTTATTCATATGAACAGGTAATAAAACTAATAGCTTCTTTGGGTATTTATGTAGTATCAAATCAAGTACCGCTCCTCGTACCTGTTTAGATGTGCGCGATTCCACCTCTACTGCTATTAAATTTTTTATAGTTCCATCAATTCTTGCAGGAGAACCAGCATTATAATTCACCTTAACGGTTTTCCCTTTTGATTTAAAGTCATTCCCTACCACTTTATCTAATAAGAATTTCCCATACTTGTCATGAGAACCATTAAATGTATTCGTGATCACTTTAATACATCGTGAACACTCCTTGTTTTCTGTTGAATCTTTAATGGCTGCGACAAATAAATATGCTTCAGAGATAAGTTTAAATGGACCGTGCCACTTTGCATGATTTGGGTCATACTCACCATCCTTTCCTTCACCGTTTTTACAATATCCACAACTACCCGTATGTATCATTGTTCTTCGTGGGCCTGCTTGCCAGTTTTCATAAATATAAAATGCCATTGTTTTAGTTCCTTTTTTAATTCATGGAAAATATGTTTTTCCAATTATATACCTTATATTACTAGGTTTTGTTA
>JALWML010000423.1 GCA_027083915.1 Lysobacterales bacterium
ATAACATCTATTATTTAGTGATGGAATATGTCGAACAAGCCATACCTCTTGATGCTTATATTGAAAAGAAAAACATTGATGAAAAGACTATTGTTTGCATGATTAAAAAGATTGCTAATGCCATGAAATTTGCCCATGAAAATCTAATTATTCATGGCGATTTAAAAAGTGACAATATTATTGTTGATAAAGATGGCAATATAAAAATAGTAGATTTTGGCATTTCTGCCTTTACTTTCAGACAAGACACTAATAAAACTCATGCCTATACACCAGAAATAGCATCTCCCGAACAAATTAAAGGTGAAGAAGTCACCACAAAGACCGATGTTTTTTCCTTGGCAGCAACACTTTTACAACTACTTATTAAAGACAGTAAACTGCCTGAATTTTCACCTGAATCTTATGATGAAAAGGAAGATGAAAAATATGTTAAGAATGTATTGGCAGAGTCTTCTCTGGATAACGACTTATGCAACATTCTCATTAAAGCATTGAGAACCGATAGTTTTAAGCGTTATTTTACTATGTTTGATTTTGCCAAAGACTTACACAAATGGTCATTGAACAAACCCATCTCAGCAACCAAAAACACACGAAGTTACTTATTTAAGAAGTATTTCGCGCGAAACAAACTACTTGTCATATCAGTCACGCTATTGACTGTCTTAATCTTTATATCTATTTTTTCAGTTTATGGATACATTAATGAAATAAAAACTGAATCCTTGAAGGCGCAAAAACAAATTGAACTCATTCAAAAAAAGTTAAATTAACGCACCAATACATAAAGAGAAGAAAAAACATATTTTTTCCCTTGAATTCAACCCAATCAACCCTATCTAGTTGCCAACTTAAACTAATTAAGTTACTTATCGATAATCTTAATTAATAAATACTAAAGATATTTAGGAGAAAAAAATGAATATTCGTCCTTTACACGATCGTGTAATTGTTAAACGTGCGGCTAAAGAAACAACAACCGCAAGCGGAATTATTATTCCAGATTCAGGTCAAGAAGCACCATCTCGTGGCACAATTGTCGCTGTGGGTAATGGTAAAGTTTTAGAAAATGGTGAGGTTCGCGCTTTAGAAGTTAAAGTAGGCGACACCGTATTATTTGGTAAGTATTCAGGTACTGAATTCAAAGCTGATGGCGAAGAGTTTTTATACATGAATGAAAGCGACATCATTGGCGTAATTGAGTAACTTTGAATCACTATAAAGATTTAAATAGAGACCTTATTTAACTAACGAATAAACAAAAGAGAAATTAAAATGGCAAAAGAAGTATTATTTTCAGAAGACGCACGTGCAAAGATGGCACGTGGCGTTAATATTTTAGCAAATGCAGTAAAAGTAACATTAGGACCAAAGGGTCGTAACGTTGTATTAGACAAGAGCTTTGGGGCACCAACTATCACAAAAGACGGTGTATCTGTTGCTAAAGAAATTGATTTAGAAGACAAATTTGAAAACATGGGCGCACAAATGGTTAAAGAAGTGGCTTCTCAAACCAATGATGCAGCAGGTGATGGCACAACAACAGCCACAATCTTAGCGCAAGCTTTCGTTCGCGAAGGTCTAAAGGCGGTAGCTGCTGGCATGAACCCAATGGACTTAAAACGTGGAATCGACAAAGCCGTTACGGTTGCAGTTGATGCCATTAAAGACTTATCAACACCGTGTACAGACACAAATGCCATCGCACAAGTGGGTACAATTTCAGCTAACTCCGATGCTAATGTCGGTAAAATTATTGCGGAAGCCATGGAAAAAGTTGGAAAAGAAGGTGTGATTACCGTTGAAGAAGGCTCAGGTCTTGCCAACGAATTAGATGTGGTTGAAGGCATGCAGTTTGATCGTGGTTATTTATCACCTTACTTTGTGACTAACCAAGACACAATGACTGCAGAATTAGATGCTCCATTCATCTTGTTACATGACAAAAAAATCTCAAACATCCGTGATTTATTACCAACACTTGAAGCTGTTGCCAAAGCTGGCAAGCCTTTATTAATAATCGCAGAAGATATTGATGGTGAAGCCTTAGCTACATTGGTTGTTAATAACTTACGTGGAATCGTCAAAGTATCTGCCGTTAAAGCACCAGGATTTGGTGATAGACGCAAAGCCATGTTAGAAGACATTGCTGTTTTAACAGGTGGAACAGTCATTTCTGAGGAAGTTGGCTTAGCATTAGACAAAGTAACTTTAGATGATTTAGGAACCGCTAAACGTGTACAAATTAGCAAAGAAAACACCACTGTCATTGACGGAGCTGGTGATGTAAATGCAATTGAAGCGCGTGTTAATCAAATCCGTGCACAAATCGAAGAAGCCACAAGCGAATACGATAAAGAAAAATTACAAGAACGCGTAGCTAAATTAGCTGGTGGTGTTGCTGTGATTAAAGTTGGCGCTGGTTCTGAGATTGAAATGAAAGAAAAGAAAGCTCGCGTTGAAGATGCATTGCACTCAACAAGAGCCGCTGTTGAAGAAGGCGTTGTACCTGGTGGTGGAGTTGCACTTATCCGTGCATTAGCCGTTGTTGGTGACTTAACAGGTGATAACGAAGATCAAAATGTCGGTATTGCTATTGCTAAACGCACCATGGAAGAGCCTTTAAGACAAATCGTAAACAACTGCGGTGAAGAAGCATCAGTTGTTGTCAATGCGGTTAAATCAAGTGAAGGCAATAACGGCTACGATGCATCAAAAGGCGAATACGTTGATATGATTGCTGCTGGTATCTTAGATCCTGCCAAAGTAACACGTAGCGCATTACAAAATGCTGCTTCAGTTGCTGGTATGATGATTACAACAGAATGTATGGTTGCCGATGCTCCTGCTAAAGATGCTCCTGCTGGTGGAATGCCAGATATGGGTGGCATGGGTGGTATGGGAGGAATGGGCGGTATGCCAGGAATGATGTAAAATCTTTGATTTTATCACTTCATTAGTGAGCCATCTTGCTTGTAAAAATAAATCATTGGTAAATCACCAACTCATTATTTTTCCAAACAACCTGACTCACTACTAAAGCGATTAAATGCAAAGATTCCAAACCATAGAATCTAAAAAGCCTCGGTAGAAATATCGAGGCTTTTTTATTGTACAATCACCAAATCATTCTTTATAAGCATCAACCTAGCGAACTACTAAACCAATCTAATTTAAATTTGAGTCTTCTCATGTTTCAAAAAACCCAGTTAAATTTAACTGGGTTTTTTTGCACCTAAAG
>JALWML010000424.1 GCA_027083915.1 Lysobacterales bacterium
TGATGCTAATGGCAAAGACAGCTTTTACTTCTCCGATTCACACACACAACAATCCAAGTCTTACCAATTGTATAACTTAAAAGTTGGTTATGAAAAAGACAATTGGAGCGTGAGTTTATGGGGCAATAATATATTCAACAAGCAATACGCAACCCGAGGTTTTTACTTTGGACTAGAGCCACCAAATTATGAAGATAAACTGTATACACAACTTGGTTCACCACGACACATTGGTGTGAGTTTTGATGTTGAGTTTTAGAAATGTTTATATAAAAATAGAGCCTTTTAAGGCTCTATTTTATTTCATATAAGTAAATTTTCCTAAATACTATCTACCCAGTCTTCCATCACTTGTTGTGCAACAGGGTTGGGTGCTAACATAAAGTTAATGACAAACTTGTCCTCAAGTTCAGTGATACCAATTGAGCGAGGTCGAACGGCGACAGGGTCAGCTGATGGCAGTTCCCAGCCAAAACACATGATAATATGTTGTGCGTCTTTAAAATATTTTTTTTGCATGGGCTTTACAGACTTTGAAAGTATTATGGGGCGAAAGAAAAATGAGTAGAAAATTCACTAATAGAGGCGGAAAACGCTGCGACTAGCTGGCTAATTCCAAGTTTTTCAACGAATAGTAGTGAATTTTATACCGTTTTTACTCGTCATCAGAATACTTTCAGAGTCTGTTCACTCCTCTGGTTTAATGTTTTGTGGTTCATTAGTTTCTAAATATGCCACTTCTTCTTCAGTTAAATAGACGTCATCAAATCCTGTAATCATGGGTTTAATGTGTTCTTTAATTGAGCCACCAGTCGACAATAAATAAACATGAACAATGATAAAAATAGAAATGGCAAAGGCGCTAATCGTGTGCAAAACAGCAATCCATTCAAGCGGTATACTTGATGTGTCCCAAAAACCATAGGTAAGATAAGCTAAACCTGTTATCCAAATAGCGGGAAAGATCATGATTTTTAAAACAAGGTATGAGATTGCCTGTAAGGGGTTGTGTTTACGTGTGTAAGTTTTTTTATACGGGTGACGTTCTCCTTTAAAAATACCAAAAGCGTAATATTTTGCTACTTTAAGCAAGCCTTTTCTTGTGGGCAAATAATGCTTCCATGCCCCTGTGGTAAATAGCCAAAAGATGGCAAATGCCCAAATTAATAATAAAATTAACGCTGCATAGGTATGAATCATCACAGCTGTTTCAAAATCAATCAATTCATAAAAACCATGAATTCTAAAACCAGTAAAGAGTAAAACCATAATCAAGGACATTTGTGACCAATGCCACAAGCGTTCGAATCGAGTAAATATATGTACTGAACGTTTAATCATGTGCCTTTCTCCTCTTATTCATAAAAAACCTCAGCAGTCCGTGACCAATCACGCCAGCAAGGGTTCCAAAAATGGCAAGCAAACCCATTATGTCCATCCATTTATACTCGCCAGTTCCTGGCATATAAACGCCTTTAATGCCTTTTAACCTTCCTTCTTTTGAGTGACAACTGTCGCACTTTAATGCTTTCTCTTCTGGAGCAACCATGTGATTTATCGGCCAGTAAGAATAGGTGTCGATAAAACCAAATTCGCCACTGTATGGAATATCAAATTGCTTCATGCCGTGTTCAATAGCTCGTCCAAAATCGTAATTTCCCCAAAAAGAATCATTGTCATCGCCCCAAAGATGCATATAAACCAATGTATTATTGCCTTTATCATAAGGTTGGATGGTGTGCATGCGTTTAAAAGGAGTGATGCGAGAGTCTTCGCCAGCAACCGTGCCTTCAACACTGTTTATAATGACTGGTTTGCTTGAGTCAAATTTTGTGTCTATGGTTGTGTAGTGAGATTTTCCATTTGACCATAAATAGACTGGTTTGACATTCTCATCGTATTTGAAATCGCCCTTAATCGATTTGTAAGTGTAACGGTGTTCGCCATTGCTTTGTGTGTAGTTAGAGTCTTTATAACCTTCCCCATCTCTGGTTTTTCCAGCTGTTCGCCAATCCCAATCAATTTTGGTGGCAACTCCTCCTTTGGCAAATTCTGGAATGTGGCAGGTTTCGCAAGCCACTTTTTTGGTATGGTCATTGAGTTTTAATCCAACTAAAGACAAAGGATGGGGTTCTGCTCCGTGGCAGCTGGCACAACTGGCAGTTTCATTGCGCATCCCTGGTTTGCTTTTGTGTTTATCCTTAACGGGTACGCCTTGGTAACGAGAGCCTGACCATTGGTGTTTTTCCCCTACATGGCATTGAGTACAAGAGAAATCATTGCCTTCAACTGCCATGTGAACATCAACATCTTTTGTAGGTGCAATTAATGCAGAAGATAAATCTCCATGTTTAACATTGTCGCCGCCTCCACCAAAGAAGTGGCATGAACCACAATTTTTTCGAGCAGGCATGGCAACACTTTGTGCTGATTTTGACCAATTTATTGGATCTTTATCAGCAAACATTATCGTACAAGCCGCTGAACCACTGGTTGTTGGTGTTTTATAATATTTGCCAGTGGACTCATGACAAACCAGACAATCCATATTTTCTTGCTTGGTAAAATCGTATTCACTATCGGTCATGTTATAGCCGGCATGGCATTGAGCACACATGCCCTCATTGCCACGAGCATTGGTACAAAAGTTATTGATTAAAACGCTTTTTCCAAGTTGTTGTTTGGTATCTGGATCTGTATATTTCCATGTCCAGTGCTTATTTTTCATAAAAGCATGACCAGCCTTATTGTGACAACCAAGACAGGCTTTGGTAACAGCAGGGCCATCTTCAAAAGGGCCTTTGAGTTCGTCAAATTCTGAATGGTCAACCATAGCATCACTTTCAACAGCGGCTTCAATTAATGATGTGGCATTGTTTTTCTTCAAAATGGAATACTCATCAATACCCTTTACTGAATGTTGTTCGCTACTGTTATTTGCAAGGGCAAAACCACTTTGTATTAAGAAAAGCAATGCAAAATATAGCTTATAGCTGAAAGTATTTTGTTTTTTTCCATCAATATTTTTTTCTAACATGAGACAAATCTCTTTAAACTGACTTATATTAGATATATCTAATATAATATTGGCAAGCACTATTTGGAGTATTTACACTTTCTTTTGACATAAATCATAGTTTTAAGCCCATTAGTGACGGTTGTATTTTTAAACCATGTTTACAAAAAGAAATTATCTCGTATGGGAATAATTATTTAATCTGGTATTGAT
>JALWML010000425.1 GCA_027083915.1 Lysobacterales bacterium
TAATAAGCTAACATGTTTAAAGTGAACATCTTTAAAATTATTAATCAATTCGATTATGCTCTCTTGCTTCTGCTGCAAGCTTGCGATATTTTTGTTAATCTCTTGATTGTTTAAGTTGTCCAGAACTTCTTGTTTTTCATCTTTTTCTAGTTGTTTTTTTGCAATCTCAATTTGTATAGATAAGTCATTTTTTTGTTTTTCGAGCTGTGCTATCAACTGATCAACAAGAACTTTTCGCTGCTCAATTTTACTCTTGATTTGCTCAATATCACCTTCATAAAGTTCAGCATTAGTTACTGCAGTGATTACTGGAAATTCAGCTGGTGTAATTTTTTCCTCAGTGATTTCTGGTTGAGCAAAAGCAACAACGCACAGCAGAGATAAAAGTAGATAGATGAATAAATTTCGCATGGCTTTATTCTACGACTTGAACTAATTTTACTCAAGGGATTATTAACCATCAGTAATAATGTATAATACTTTGCTAATTAATTTTTCAGAGGATGGTATGGGCGTTGTTGCTATTGTTATTTCTTTATTGTTACTCATGTATTTTGCTTACCGTGGAGTTTCGGTTATTATATTAGCTCCATTACTTGCTGTATTTGCTGTTGTCTTTGCTGGCGAATCATCACAAGTCATGGCTATTTACACACAAGTATTTATGAAAGGTGCCGTTGGTTTTATCGCCAAATATTTCCCTATTTTTTTATTAGGTGCGATTTTCGGCAAACTGATGCAAGATTCAGGTTCAGCCAAAACCATTGCCATAGCTATTATCAAGTTTGTTGGTAAAAAACACTCAGCTCTTGCCATTGTAACCTCCTGCGCATTACTCACTTATGGCGGTATTTCGGTTTTCGTTGTGGCTTTTGCGGTTTACCCATTGGCAGCGGCATTGTTTAAAGAAGCCAATTTACCCAAGCAAATTATTCCAGCTACATTAGCATTAGGTGGTGCCACTTTTACCATGACTTGCTTGCCAGGAACCAACCAAATTCACAACATTATCCCTGGTTCGTTTTTTGGCACTAATATTTATGCCGCTCCATTAGTCGGTCTGGTTTCAGGTTTTACCATTATGGTTTTAGGCGTTTTATGGATTAATTACCGTTTAAAAACACTTGCTCATTTAGGTTATGGTAAAAACCACACCAATGAACCAGAAGAACATGAAGAAGGTGATTTGCCTTCATTTTGGGTAGCCATGGCACCTATTTTAGTTGTTATCATTACCAACTACCTTTTTACTGAAATATTGATACCAAGCTGGGATGTCAGTTATTTAGATAGCGAGAAGTTCGGGCATATCAATGTCAATAAATTAACAGGAATTTGGTCAATGATAATTGCCTTGGTTGCTGCCAATATTACTGTTCTTTTAATTAACCTAAAGAAATTTACCAACCTCAATAAATCACTAACTGATGGCGCCATGGGTTCCATGCTACCAACCTTCAATACGGGTTCTGAGGTAGGTTATGGTGTGACAATTGCCTCATTAGCTGCTTTTGCTATTATAAAAGAAGCTGTTGTCAACATTTCTCCAGGCAATCCGATGATTTCAGAAGTTGTCGCTATTAATGTCTTAGCAGGCATAACAGGTTCAGCTTCAGGTGGATTAACCATTGCACTTGGCGCACTTGGAGATACTTACAACCAAATGGCACAATCAGCTGGCATTCCACTCGAATGGATGCATCGATTGGCATCTATGGCTTCAGGAGGCTTGGATAGCCTTCCGCACAACGGCGCTATTATTACTTTATTAACCATCTGTGGTTTATCCCACAAACAATCCTACAAAGACATTGCTGTTGTTTCTTTAGTCATTCCTGTGATTATGGTTTTTACTATGGCGTTTATATTGACTATGATAGGATAGCCGCCTTGATATTTGAGAACTTTTTATGAAAAAAATTACCACCCTTATTTTACTTACTGTATTTTTTAGTTATGGATGCTCAACTGGTCCACACAGAACAAATAAAATTGTCGCTGGCGTTGACTACCATTCATTTGCCAATACTGATGATGTTGATATTACTCATATTAATCTTAATTTATCCATCAACTTTGACAATCACACAATTCATGGTCGCAATGCCATACAATACAAACTGAAAAACCCCGATGCCAAAGAAATGATTCTTGATACTCGAGACCTTACCATTATTAATGTTAGTGCTCCCAATGGTCGAGGTGGTATTGATGCAGTCAAATGGCGCATGGGCCAAAAAGATAAAATGTTGGGACAAGCCTTGGTTATAGAGTTGCCAAAAACGGATCGTATTATTATTGAATACGTTACATCGCCACAGTCAACCGGTCTGCAATGGTTAACTCCGCAACAAACCAGCTCTAAAAAGTATCCTTTTTTATATTCACAATCCGAAGCTATTCATGCGCGTAGTTGGATTCCCTTGCAAGATACACCGCAAGTGCGCCAAACCTATTCAGCAACCATAAAAGTTAATAAAAACTTAAGAGCAGTCATGAGTGCCTACAATAACCCAAAGGCTGATGAGCGATTTAGAACCTATTATTTTGATATGCCACAGGCTATCCCTTCTTATTTGATTGCGTTGGCTGTTGGTAAAATAAAATACAAAGCCATCGGTCCTCGCAGCGGCGTTTGGGCTGAAGAAGTTTTACTTGACAAAGCGGCGTATGAATTTGGAGATACCGAAAAAATGATTCAGGCAGGAGAAGCTTTATATGGAAAATACGACTGGGAAACCTACGACCTTCTAATTTTACCCTCTAGCTTTCCTTTTGGAGGTATGGAAAATCCACGTTTATCCTTCATCACACCAACTGTGCTTGCTGGTGACAAATCATTGGTTTCCTTAATTGCACACGAATTAGCCCATTCATGGTCAGGTAATTTAGTCACTAACGCCACATGGAGAGATTTGTGGCTCAATGAAGGCTTTACAACCTATTTTGAATCGCGAATTACCGAAGTGGTTAAAGGCAAAGAAATAATGAACATGGAGGCAGTGCTGTCTTACCAAGATTTAATAGCTGAATTGCCAGAACTATCGAAAAAAGATCAACACCTCGCACTTGATTTGCGTGGACAAGATCCAGATGATGCCTTTACCGAAATTCCTTACACTAAAGGGCGCATGTTTTTAGATTGGTTAGAACATTCTTTTGGTCGAGTGGTTTTTGATGAGTTTATTAAAAATTATTTCCATCATTTTGCCTTTCAAAGTATTACA
>JALWML010000426.1 GCA_027083915.1 Lysobacterales bacterium
CTCAAATAAGGGTTGCCGAATAGGGAAATCAATGCCCTTATCAACTGTAGTTGTTACTAAATCATAAACCCACTTTTTGTAATTGTTGATTGGTGTTTTTTTTAAAGAATTAATAAAAACATACATTTTATCTAATAATACAGAATGAATTCTATCATTTTCTGCTTTTACATAATCATCCCATTTTGAAAGTTGTTGTAGATTTAACATTTAATCACTCACACACCTTATAGATTCTTGAAGTTTATAAGCTTTACTAAAAAATGGAAGTAATTTATCAACAACTGATAAAACATTGTTACCTTCAACATTCTCTCTTATTTTAATCAACTCATGAACGATATCATTAGCGTCATTTGGATTTATTCTTGGACCATTGTAAAAATTGTTCCATAAATCTATTAATTTAGGGCAATCCTCTTCATTTATTAACGTAAATAAACCTTCTTCATAATGTTCAATGGAAACCCTTTGAGATTTTAGATACATATCAAATGCCATATATAATTTACCTTTTAGCAATCAAAACTTTCACTTCTTTACCGCCATAACCATGAACTAAATCATGGGCACGAACGGTGACGTAATCTAAGTCTTTTGGGATTCTAATACCTGACATGCTGCGGGTAAAAGGTTGTTCATGTGAATGAGGGTGCAACAAAACACGCGTGGCAAGTATTGTTCCATCCGGAGCTAAAACTTCCCAACGGTTAGCGTAATGACTCCACCCTGTGTCATGGTGTTTAACTGTCACATTAAAAGTATAGGTGTCTTTTCGTTTATTAAATTTTACTTTTATTACATCTGCTTCGCCTGCCATGATTGATGTACTTATTATTAATAAAGAAAAAACTAGGGTTAGCTTAAAATTTTTCATTTTTCATTTCTCTTAATTATTTTGTGTCAACATACTATACACTTCATTAATAGACAGATTTAATACCTTTTAAATTTCAAATTGTTTGAATATGATCATTTTTGCAATCCAGTGCTTTAAAATTGTATTTTTGTATTCTGCATTACGTTATTATAGCGTTTTTGAACAAGATTGGATTTATTACCGTGAGAACTTCGCAATTTCACTTACAAACTCGCAAAGAGACACCAGCTGATGCAGAACTTGTCAGCCACCGTTTAATGATTAGAACAGGTATGTTAAGCCGTTTAGGTTCTGGCTTGTATACTTGGACTCCGTTGGGATTAAAAGTTCTACGCAATATCGAAAAAATTATCCGTGAAGAAATGGATAAAGCAGGATGTTTGGAAATGATTATGCCGACAATTCAACCCGCTGAATTATGGCAGGAAACCGAGCGTTGGGAAAAATACGGTTCGTTATTGTTGAAAATTAAAGACCGCGCAGGGCGTGATTTTTGTTTTGGTCCGACTCACGAAGAGGTTATTACTGATTTTGCACGTAAGGAAATAAAGTCTTACAAACAATTACCCATTACTTTTTACCAAATCCAAACCAAATTCCGTGATGAAATTCGCCCACGTTTTGGTGTTATGCGTGCCCGTGAATTTTTGATGAAGGATGCTTACTCCTTTCACTTAAGCTCCGATTGCTTAAAAGAAACCTATGCTACCATTCATCAAGCCTATTGCAATATTTTTGAACGCATTGGTCTAACCTTCCGTCCAGTTGAAGCCGATTCAGGCGAAATTGGCGGCACTGGCTCACACGAGTTTCATGCTTTGGCTGATTCTGGCGAAGATGCCGTTGCTTACTCAACAGAGAGTGATTATGCGGCAAACATCGAAAAATGTGAGGTCCTTGCACCAACAACTAAACGTAAAGAAGCAACTCAAGAACTTTCAGTTGTTGATACACCAAATAAAAAATCCATTCAAGAAGTGGCAGATTTCTTAAGCATCTCGCCTAAGAAAATTATTAAAACTTTATTGGTTGAAGGCGTTGATGGCCCTGTTGCTCTAGTACTTCGTGGTGATCATGAGTTGAATGAAATTAAAGCAAATAACCTTCCACAGGTAAGTTCACCATTTACCATGTTAGATGATGAAGCTATTGTTAAGTTAGCTGGTTGTGATGCTGGTTCTATTGGTGTGAAAGGTTTAGAGTGTGAAATCATTATTGATAGAGCCGTTGAAATTATGAGCGACTTTGTTACGGGCGCAAACGAAAATGACAAACACCTAACAGGCGTTAACTGGGCTAGAGATGCCAAGTTTGATACCGTTGCCGATTTACGCAATGCAAAAGCTGGCGACAAATCACCTGACGGTAAAGGCATAATCAAAATTGCTCGTGGTATTGAGGTTGGCCATATCTTCCAATTGGGTGATACTTATACAAAATCAATGAATGCCGTGGTCTTAAATGAACAAGGCAAAGCACAAACCATGACCATGGGCTGTTACGGCATAGGAGTTTCTCGGGTTGTTGCTGCTGCCATTGAGCAAAACCACGATGAAAAAGGCATTGTTTGGCCACAACAAATTGCACCTTTCACTGTCGCTATATTACCAATGAATATGGCAAAGTCTGAACGTGTTAAACAAGTGGCAAATGATTTATACAATGAACTCAAACAAGCGGGTGTTGCAGTCATTATTGATGACAGAAAAATTCGCCCTGGTGTTATGTTTGCCGATGCAGAATTAATTGGAATCCCTCATCAAATCACCATTGGTGATAGAGCTTTGGATGATGGCGAAGTGGAATATAAATCTCGCAAAGAAATGCAAAATATTCGCATTAAACAAGATGACATTGTTAGTTATTTAATTGGCCTGCTTAATTCCTAATAGTACATAAGGGTAGGATTTTTATCCTACCCATTCATTCCTTTGACAAATATTAACAAATGTTAACAAATGTTAACTCGCCTATTTATATCCACCAACACTGTTATAATCTCCGAACTTATACATTAAAATAGTGCATTTTACAAAATCCACTAATAAGCAAAGGGAAGCTCTAATGGCAATTGCTATTAATCATAAAAATAAGATAGCATTCATATCAATAACTACTTGGATAATATTAACAGGAATAAGTTATTACTTTTTCCCTCGTTTTGAAAGTATTAACTATTACAACCTTATTCTTGAATTCATCATTTCTTGTGTTGCTTTATACCTATTATATTCCATCCAACCCTTTAAAAAACTATCTTTTTATAAAACATTAGCATTAGGCTATTATTTGCTTTTCGTTTCTTACTTCGTTGATTCCATAGACCAAATCTTTATTCATAGTATTG
>JALWML010000427.1:0-2892 GCA_027083915.1 Lysobacterales bacterium
TGCGAGTATGATCTCGTAGTTGAAAATTCATGTCAAGGTAAAGTTTGAAAAAAAATTAAATTAAGGTGCTTTATGCGTATTTGCTAATATAAGTAAGAATTTTCCGAAAGATTAATTATGACAATAGTAAGCCGTATTTGTTAAATTAATGTTAATCCTAACGTTAGATTTTGTTAAAACTTTATGAATTAACGTTTTTTTGAATTAAAGTGCTTGTTAAATTGGGGTTTTTCATTACATTAGGGTTATCTAATATAAAAAAGGCACCCAATGAATTATCATAAAAAACCTGTTCTTTCCAAGCTTATAGGAAAATCGTCCACTAATAAGTTTATTATTTTTGTCTCTATTTCCTTATTTTATCACTTTAATGCAATGGCAGAAATGCCTGCTGTACCAGTTCCCAGTGAAAATCCAATCACTGAAAATAAAAGAATTCTTGGAAAAATATTATTTTGGGATGAGCAATTATCCAGTGATAATACCATGGCTTGTGGTACTTGCCATATTCCATCAAATGGTGGAACTGATCCAAGGCCTGCTGTTAACCCTGGGTTTGACCATATATTTGGAACAGATGATGATGTGATTGGCTCTATGGGTGTGGTTCATTATGATGAAAATATGCAAACGGTAGATGATGATAGATTTGGCTTTGATGTTCAGGTAACCGATAGAAATACGCCAAGCTTCATCAATGCCATGTATGCAAGTGATTTATTTTGGGATGGACGTGCTTTATCACAGTTTTCTGACCCACAGAACCCTGATATAACTTTAATAGCTAATGGTGGGGCTCTTGAGTCACAAGCTGTTGGACCAATATTAAGTAATATCGAAATGGCTAAAAATGGTAGAACATGGGATGAAGTAATTAATAAACTAGTATCTGTAACGCCTTTAGCATTGGCAAGCAATATTCCAGAGGATATGTCAGCTGCTTTGCTTGAAAACCACACTTACCCCGAATTATTTAATCAAGCCTTTGGTGATTCAACAATTACAGCTGCCCGAATTGGTATGGCGATTGCCACCTATGAAAGGACGCTGGTATCGGATCAAACGCCTTGGGACTTATATAGGGCTGGAGTTGCTACTGCAATGACAGAAGACCAAATTCAAGGCTGGGAAATGTTTCAGACAGGTCCTGGTATGGGAGGTAACGGCCCAAATTGTGCTAGTTGTCATGTTCCTCCATTGTTTACCGATAATAAGTATTACAATATTGGCTTAAGACCAGCAGAAGAAGATGCTGGGCGAATGAATGTCACAAATGACCCTAATGATTTTGGTCGTTTCAAAACACCTGGTTTACGTAATATTGGTTTAAAGTCAGCGATGATGCATGTGGGGTGGATTACCGATACAATGGATGCAATTGATTTTTACAATGCAGGTACGGCTGATGTGACAAGTAATCATGTGCAATTTACTGCCAATCAATCCTCTCTTCCTTCTCCCAATCCAAACTCGCCAATGAGACCACCTTATAGCCGAGTAGCTATTCAAGTGACATCCGAGGAAAATCAAGCCAAAATAGCTGACTTTATGTCTAATGCATTAACTGATCCTCGTGTAGCTAATGAAACATTTCCATTTGACAGGCCAACATTAAAAAGTGAAATCACTCATCCGATTAATTCTGGTTTAAATGGAGGTTGGTATAATACAGATACATCAGGGCAAGGGTTTATGTTAGAAATTTTACCAGATTCTAATCAAGCATTTTTTGCTTGGTTTACTTATGATGCTCAAGATCCTGTGGAAGGTTTGCCCAATACTATTGGTGCTACAGATCAAAGGTGGTTAACGGGGTTGGGTGAGATTAATATGCAAGAAAAATCAATTACATTTGATGTTAATGTTACCTCAGGTGGTTTATTTGATAACCCCAAGGATGTAACCGTTTCTGCTCCATCAAGCATAGGCAGTCTAACAATTACTTTTGATAATTGTCATACAGCAACCGTAGACTATAATTTTTTAAATCCTGTGTTATCAAACTCTTTCAAAATTTCAAGGATAAGCTCAGAGAACGTATCTACTTGTGAAAAAATGTTAACGGGTAAGCCATTAAATGAATTGAATTTAGTTGAGAACCCATCTTCAGGTTTTTCAGTTAATTATGGTTTAAGTGGTGGTTGGTATAATGAACCTACTTCTGGGCAAGGGATTTTATTAGATGTTCTACCACAAACAAATCGTGTGTTTTTAACTTGGTTTACTTATGATACGCAAGCACCACCAGAACAAGCGACAGCAATTATTGGCAATCCAAGTCATCGCTGGCTCACGGGTCTTGGTGATATTGACGTAGTAAATAAAACCGTTGTAATTGATTTAAATCTAACCACTGGTGGAAAATTTGATGACCCAACGCCGGTACAGACCAGTGAAGCCAACAGTTACGGTAGTGTTATCCTTTCTTTTGAAGATTGCTCTACTATGCAAATGCAGTATTCTTTATTTAACTCATCCTTAACAGGTATTATCCCTTATACCCGAATTAGTGGAGAAAATGTAGCATTGTGTGAATATTTATCGAATCAATAGGAATAAATTGATTAATGTGACTCATGGCATTAATGCGTAATTATCTGTTTTTTTGTTATTATCATATCTGAAAAAACAAATGGTTTTGCAATAATGTCATGAGGTCGCTGTGGTATATTGAGTTGTTTAGATTTCAGCAAGTCATCACTCATCTCAAATAAGCTTAGATTAATATTTTGTTCTGCTTTAACTTCAATGTCGATTGTAAATTCATAGCTGTTTCCTGTGAATATTTTAACGATTCGACTGTTTTTAGCAAAATGGCTGTTTGTTTCATCATTAAAAATGGTTTCATTGTTAATTGAGAGGGTTAATATATCTAGATCATCACTTGTCCTT
>JALWML010000427.1:2902-3226 GCA_027083915.1 Lysobacterales bacterium
TCTGTTATTTGTGATTTTAAGTTGGTAGACGTGCTTATCAAAATAACGCCTGTCATTGGTGATTTCAATTGTTGAAGTGGAAAAATTATGATTGTTGGCGTTTGAGACAAAAGTAGCAGAACGCCAATTATCTTGTTTGAAAGCTTCCTTGGTCTTGGCATCAACAATGTTTTTATCTAAAAATTGGCTATTCCATTTATCTGTTGTGCTATCAATGCTAAACCAATAGGCTGTTTGTGATGTGTTGTCTTGCAGATAATATAAGCTGTCGGGTAATGGTCTATTAACATCAGTTGATGCATGCATTTCGGCATAGGCAAAAGA
>JALWML010000428.1 GCA_027083915.1 Lysobacterales bacterium
CATTGCAGATCCATAAACAACAATTCTAATTGGTAAAATGAATAAATAAATATAGAATGGATAAATACTTTCCAAATACTTTTCTGAATATAATGTCAGTATAAAAGCCTTTCCAGTAATGATTAAAAAAACCATAACAGGCAATAAAATCATTGCACTTTTACTTGCCGCTTTTTTAAACAACATCAAAGCTTTAGTTTTATCTCCAGAATCAATATATTTAACCATATCAACTAATATTATCGAAGCAATTGAACCGGTAATAATACCAATAAGGGGAATTTCAATTGCACCATTAACGTAATTTGCAAATTTTTCCGTCGTACACATTGTCGAAACAATTAGCTTGTCAATCATCAATGTCATCGTACCCAACATTCCAGAAAGACCAAGTGGTATCGAATACTTAAGTAACCGGCCCATACTCTTCTTATTTGGTAATGTAAATTTCCCTGATACATTTTTAAAAACCAAGATAAGAACAACAGGTAATAAAAATAATGGGGAGTAAATTTGCACTAGAAGAGGAACTTTATAATTTTTAGTAAGTACTATACTAAATATGACTATTGAAACAATCAATAGCTTCGATATAACTTGATACAAAGTGAAAACAAAAACTTTGTTTTGGGAAACTAAAACAGCACCTAAAATAACACTAGGCATAACAAACATAGGATATGGGACTAACCATTTCAGAGTTATTAAAAGATCATCATTATGAAAATAACCCGCAATAAGGTTACCACCACCAAAATACAAAAAAGAACTAAAAGCAATTGATAAAATAAAAAGCAGGAATAAATTATCTATTACAATACTTTTTTTACTCTTCTTTTCCTTTGGAAGAAAATAAAAAAGGGCTTCTGACAACCCCAATATCAAAATAGGAGAAACAAAACTATAAATCAACATGGTTTGTTTCATCGTGGCAAAATCTTGTTTTGATAATATTCTTGCCGCGAGTACACCCGATACAATTAAAGCTAACTTATTAAGTGTTCCACCCATAGAAAGTGCTAGTACTTTTGTCGTGCGAGATGTTTCACTCATTAATGTAAACCCTTTAATCTAATCATTACATTAAACTGACCCGATTTAATTGAATACATATATATTCAATTTCTTTATCTTGCAAAAATGCATTCATTGGCAAAGATAAAATTTCTTTTGAGAGCTTTTCACTTACTGGAAAATCACCAAGTTGATAGCCGAGATAGTTAAAACATGCCTGCATGTGCAGGGGCATGGGATAGTGTATGGCTGTAGGAATACCTTTTGATTTGAGTTGATCTTGCACTTTATCACGTTGTTTTATAAGAATGGAATATTGAGCCCAAGCTGAAGTACTGTTTTTTTGTATAATTGGCAATACAATATCGTGCGATTGAAGCTTTTGACTATATATTTTCGCTACTTTTTGTCGTTTAGCTAAATCTTTTTTGTAATGTTTAAGCTTAACATTTAACACTGCAGCTTGGATGGTATCTAATCTGCCGCCCATGCCGATGTATTTGTGGTGGTATCGCTTGTTTTGTCCATGCGTACGTAATTGTCGCATTATATCAGCTAGTTCGGCATCATTGCTAAAAACTGCTCCTCCATCACCATAACAGCCTAATGGTTTTGCAGGGAAAAAACTTGTAGTGGAAATATCGCCCAAATTGCTATCACTTGTACCTTTATAGGTACTGCCAAAACTTTGAGCGCCATCAATAATAACTTTTAAATCGTGTTGATTTGCAATTGCTTGAACCTCATCTAAATCTGCTGGTTGCCCGAATAAGGAAACTGGCATTATCGCTTTTGTTTTTGTAGTAATTTTCTCTTCAATTTTTGATACATTTATATTGTAAGTACTTTCATCAACATCAACAAAAACTGGTATAGCTCCTAAGAATGCAATAGTTTCAGCAGTAGCAATAAAAGTGAAAGGTGGTGTGATTATTTCATCTCCCGCCTTAATATCCAATGCCATCATGGCTAATAGCAAAGCATCTGTGCCATTGGAGCAACTTATGGCATGATTGACACCAGTAAATTCTTCCAACCCTTTTTCCAATTGAACAATTTCTTCACCCATAATGTAATTAGATTTATCCAAAACAGCTTGAATGGCTTCATCAATTTCAGATTTATACAGTTGGTATTGGTATTGTAAATTGGCAAAATCTATTTTCATTTTAACGTTGCTTGCAATTGACTGCTTATTATTTCATACGAGGCATATTCATCACTGGCTTTATTGTCAACAAATGCTAATGTATTGCCTGAAATACCAACCCAACCAATTTGTTTAGCTGGCACTCCGACCATTAAAGCAAATGCTTTAACATCTTTATTAATTACAGCACCTGAACCAATCAATGCATACTTGCCAATAGTGACTCCACAAATAATCGTTGCATTCGCACCAACTGAACAGCCTTTATTTAATAGGGTTTTCTTAAATTCTTCTTTACGTTGAATGAAGGCACGTGGATTGATGACATTGGTAAAAACCATGGAAGGGCCTAAAAAAACATCATCTTCAATTTCTACGCCGTCATAAATAGAGACATTATTCTGAACTTTAACACCATTGCCTATAGAAACATTCGGACCTACGACACAGTTTTGTCCAAAAGAGCAATTATTGCCAATAGTTGAACCCGATAGAATGTGTGAAAAATGCCAAATTTTTGTATCTATGCCAATACTGACATATTTATCAACAAAGCTAGTTTCATGGACAAAATATTTCTCATTCATTTGGAAACGACCTTATGACAGAAAGAATGGTAATCTCCTACTAATCCTCTTGGGATTAAATCTCTAATAGTGGAAACAGCCTGAATTGAGGCATAAGCTTCATCTAGTCCAAAACCATTGCCTTTAAGGATTTCTTTATAACTTTTTGTATGCAAGTCAGTAAAGCCACCTGAAAACTCTATTTCTTCACCATCCACCTTAATACTTCGATAGGTACGCTGTCCTTGTTGTTTAATCTCATCAGGAATGTAGTTGTAATTTACCGAAAGAAACCACCTGACATTGGCATTTTTAAGTTTTAAGTATCCTGCATTGGTATCAGCTTGTTTGATATGAACAATATTTTCTTGAATTTCTCCAAATATCCAAGTCAACATATCATAAAAATGCACACCAATATTAGAAGCGATTCCTCCAGATTTATCTTCATCACCTTTCCATGAAATAAAAAACCATTTACCTCGAC
>JALWML010000429.1 GCA_027083915.1 Lysobacterales bacterium
CTATTATTTTAACTCATTTTTGGATAAAAAAAGAAATTGGGACTTCTTTTTTATTCTTGCTAAGAAAATCACATTTAGTTAAGATAGACTCTCTTATTTCACAAAATCACCTAATAAATGACAGCAATTATCTGTGGCATTAGATCCACAAAACTTCAGCCTGACGAAATTTCACTACTTAAACACCCGTTAGTGTGTGGGGTTATACTTTTTAAACGAAATTTCGAAAACTACGCGCAACTTAAAAGTTTAGTGGCAGACATAAAAAGCCGTTTTGGCAATGATTTTCTTGTCACTGTTGATCAAGAAGGAGGTCGCGTTCGTCGTTTTGATTTACCTTTTACTCGTTTACCTCCTCTATTAGATATAGGAAAAGCCTATCTTAACAATAAAAATTTAGCTAAATCATTTGCACACACCCATGCTTGGCTTATGGCATCTGAATTGCTCTCGATTAATATTGACATAAGTTTTGCCCCCGTTTTGGATATTGATAATGGTAGTAATGTCATTGGCGACAGAGCTTTTTCTGATAACCCTCAAATTGTGAGTGAACTGGCGGACTATTATTGTCGATCCATGCACGATGCTGGCATGAAAACAACCGCCAAGCATTTTCCTGGTCACGGTACCGTGGTTGCTGATTCGCACTTTGATTTACCGATTGATGATAGAAGCTTTGAGGAAATTGAAAAATTAGACTTGCAACCTTTTATAACTTTAATTAAAAACAAACAAATTGATGCTATCATGATGTCTCATGTCATTTATTCACAAGCCTGCAAAGATGCCGCTGGGTATTCCACGTTTTGGTGTCAAGATATATTGCGTGAAAAATACGGATTTAAAGGAATCATAATATCAGATGATTTAGGCATGAAGGCAGCCGATTGTGTCGGAAATGTTCATGCGCGTTACCAAGCATGCATAGACTCTGGTTGCGACATTGGTTTGGCGTGCACCATGGAATTATCCAAGGAGTTACTCGAAAAACTGCCAAAAAATACATACAAAAGACGCTTTCCTCAATTAATAGGCAAATCAACACTATCAAAATCAGGTGATTTTTGGCAAAATAGTACATGGCAATCCGTACGCAAGAGTATGGTTGCCATACAAGCTGAAATTTATAACTCAAACAAGTGACTAGCATGAACAACTACCCAAACCTTCTTAAACCATTAGATTTAGGATTCACCACAATAAAAAACCGCATTCTCATGGGTTCCATGCACACTGGCTTGGAAGACCGAGCAAAAAACTACCCTAAACTAGCAGAATATTTTAGGCAACGAGCTCAAGGACAAGTTGGTTTAATAGTCACAGGCGGAATAACTCCAAACTTACGCGGATGGACGGCACCTTTTAGTGGTTGTTTAAAGTTTAAATTTCAAACCAAACGCCATAGACTTGTTACTGATGCCGTACATGAAGCTGATGGTAAAATCTGTATGCAAATACTGCACACAGGTCGATACGGTTATCACCCTTTTAGCGTATCACCCTCAGGAATAAAATCACCCATCACGCCTTTTAAAACTAAAAAAATGACGACTAAAGACATTGATAATCAAATCAAGGCCTTTGTAAATACAGCACAACTGGCTCAAATCGCTGGTTATGATGGTGTCGAAATAATGGGTTCTGAAGGCTATCTCATCAATCAATTTATTGCCAAAAGAACCAACCACCGCAAAGATGAGTGGGGCAACAGTTTTGCTAATCGCACACGTTTTGCCAAAGAAATAGTACAACGCACCCGTGAAGCTGTTGGCACTGATTTTATTATCATCTTCCGTTTATCCATGTTGGATTTGGTTTCTCAAGGCAGCACATGGGATGAAGTTGTTACACTTGCCAAAGATTTAGAGCAGTTGGGTGTGACTATTATTAATACAGGAATCGGTTGGCATGAAGCACGCATTCCAACCATTGCTACCTGCGTTCCTCGTGGTGCTTTTGCATGGGTTACCGAAAAAATGCGTCCACATGTTAAAATTCCTTTGATTACAACAAACCGAATTAACACACCAGAAGTGGCAGAAAGAATCTTAGCAGGCAAGCAAGTTGATATGGTTTCAATGGCTAGACCCTTTTTAGCCGATGCAAATTTTGTACAAAAAGCCATCGACAATAAAGCCGATGAAATCAATACCTGTATTGGCTGTAATCAGGCGTGTTTAGATCATGTTTTCAAAAACAAACGCGCCACCTGTTTAGTCAATCCACTTGCTTGCTATGAAACTGAATACAAAATAACAACAACGACCCAAGCCAAGTCCTGCGCGGTCATTGGCGGAGGCCCTGCTGGAATGTCATGTGCCAAAACTCTCGCTCAGCGTGGTCATAATGTAACTTTATTTGAAGCCAGTGATAAACTGGGTGGACAATTTAACCTTGCTGCCAATATTCCGGGCAAAGATGAATTTTTCAACACCAATCGGTATTTCCAAACGCAATTTGCTAAGCACAATGTTAATGTTCAACTCAACACCAAAGTTAGTGCGAATGATTTATCGGCTTTTGATGAGGTCATTATAGCCACTGGTGTGGTTCCTCGGAGACCAAAAATTGATGGTATAGACCATGAAAAGGTTATTATTTATAATGATTTAATTACAAAAAAACAAGTAGCAGGAAAGTCCGTTGCCATTATTGGTGCCGGTGGTATTGGCTTTGATATTGCCGAATTTTTGTCTGAAGATAACGAAGCCGTGTACTCTAATCCCAAAGCTTTTTGCGAGGAATGGGGAATTGACATGACCATCCAAAGTGAAGGTGGTTTAACAAAAGCCAAACACGCACCAAGTCCTAGAGAAATTTATCTTCTGCAACGCAAAACCAGCAAACCAGGCAAAGGCCTGGGTAAAACTACTGGCTGGATTCACCGTTTAGCCCTAAAGAAAAGAGGCGTCAAGACGATGGTAGGTTGCAATTACGATAAAATTGATGACCAAGGATTACATATCACCGTTAAGAAAAAAGATGATACGCAAGAACAGCATGTACTCAATGTTGACAATATAATCATTTGTGCTGGACAAGTTTCGGTAAACAAACTCTATGAAGAACTCAAAGACAAGCAATCCACTCATATTATAGGTGGTGCAGAATTTGCCGGAGAACTCGATGCAAAACGTGCCATAAAGCAAGGTGTCTTACTTGGGGCTAAAATTTAAATAGCAATTAAGAACGGTATTAACTA
>JALWML010000430.1 GCA_027083915.1 Lysobacterales bacterium
CTTCGTTCCAATCAAACATAGGGAAGTCCACAACCCATAAAGGTTGCCATCCTTCTTTAACCATATCTAAATCTTTGCCAACTTTTAAACGTAACTCGCCCATGTATTGGGTGACGGTATTGTAATCGCCAGCACCGAAGAATAACAAGTCTCCATTTTGAGCACCAGTCTTTTCTAAAATAGCTGTTAACGAATCATCATCTAGGAATTTCACAATCGGCGATTGTAAACCATCACGACCATTTTCTTTGGCATTGACCTTAATCCACGCTAAACCACGAGCTCCAAATTTAGCAACAAATGGTGCATAGTCATCAATTTGTTTACGTGACATTGAACCGCCGTTAGGGACTTTTAAAATAGTCACACGACCTTTAGGGTCATTGGCAGGACCTGAAAAAACTTTAAACTCAACATTCTTTACAGCGTCATTAACATCGACTAATTCTAAATCAATTCGCATATCAGGTTTGTCAGAACCAAATCTTGTCATGGCTTCTTTGTAGGTCATGCGAGGAAAAGGATTAGGTAAATCCACATCTAAGACCTTTTTGTAAGCGTCACGAATCATGGGTTCAGCTAAATTTAAAACGTCTTCTTGATCAACAAAAGCCATTTCGATATCGAGTTGGGTAAACTCTAACTGTCTATCGGCACGCAAATCTTCATCTCGAAAACAACGGGCGACTTGGTAGTATCTATCCATGCCTGACATCATTAATAACTGTTTAAACAATTGTGGTGATTGTGGTAAGGCAAAAAATTTGGCTTGCTGAGCGCGTGAAGGCACGAGAAAATCACGCGCTCCTTCAGGCGTTGCCTTGGTTAGGATTGGTGTTTCCATATCAAGGAAATCTTGATTATCTAAATGATTGCGCAATGTGCTAATCAACTTGCTACGAAGTCGCATATTTTTTTGCATGTCTGGGCGACGTAAATCAAGGTAACGGTATTTTAAACGTACTGCTTCACTTGCTTCTTCATCCATCATGAAAGGTAAAGGTTTTGATTTGTTCAAAACTTCGTAGTTATCCACAACCACTTCAATTTTGCCTGACTTTAAATTTGGATTAGCTTGACCTTCTGGGCGATTACGTACATGCCCTTTGACGTGTAAACAATATTCATAACGTGCATCTTCTGCAATTTTGAAAGCATCAGCATTATCAGGTTCAACAACCACTTGTAAAATTCCCGAATGATCACGTAAATCGATAAATATTACACCACCATGATCACGGCGTTTATCTACCCATCCACAGACTTCGACTTGTTGATCTAATTTTTGTTCTGTTACATTGCCACATAGGTCACTACGCATCATTTTTTCCTAATTATTAAATTTTTTAACGAACCGCTAATTTTACTGTTTATTGGTTTTATTTATAGTTTTTTAAAGAGAAAGTGTCGAAAAATGACGCTATATTTGTAATATAGAGAGTCTATCGTGTTTTCAAGAGATTATAAATCGCGAACGACTCTAAACCCAATGTGAGAATAGGCGCTATCAATTTTATGTTTTTCTTCATGAATAGTCTTGTTGGATTGTTTTCCATGATACCACGAACTGCCCATTGCAATAGGTGAATTGCATTGTGCTGATGAACATGCTATCCACTCACTGACATTACCTTGGATATCATATAGCCCATTTTTTTGTTTTGAGAAATTGGCAACAGGTGCCGTATATTTATAGTTATCATTACAGTTAAAATTATTTTCTTTATTGCGAATTTTATTTGCTTCTTTTCCTGCAAGATTGCCAGATTTACATGCTTGAAATTCTTTGTTGGCATCAGCATACATAAGTTGCCACTCGCTTTTGGTTGGCAATCTATATTTATTGCCTGTTTCTTTTGATAACCACTGTGCATAGGCACTGGCGTCAGACTGAGTGATACAAACAACAGGATGATTATCATTTTGAGGAAAGAAATGCTTTTTCCATGTCTTTTTGCCAAAAAATGAGCCTCCACCACCTTTTTGTTTACATTTAGCTGCATTGCGTTTGGTTTGTTGGCTAAACTTTTTGTATTGTTCTAAAGAAACTTCTGTTGTCGAGGCGGCTAGATTATTGCTAATTAAAATAGTTTCAACGTTATTTTCATCAAGTAATATTTCACCGACTTTAGGTTTTAATTTATATTGAGCTTGATTGTTTAGGGTTGCAATAAGGGCATTGTCAGGGTCTAGTATTTTGACAATTTTAGCCAAAGACTTGACTCTTTCTACCGAAAAGCTATCAGATGAAATATCTAAATTTTTAATGGTTGAAATCAGATCATTGCTTTGAATCTTATGTTTGCGATTGAGGTATTTAGTTTTTGTATTAAACTTGTTTAGTGAGCGTGCATGTTTTAATGCGGTATTAAATTTATACTTAAGCAATGAGTTCTTGATGAGCTGGTAATATTTTCCGCCAATGTTTTCGATGCCTTTTATAGCACGTTCATTCTCTGGATCATTTTTGAGCACTTGCAACAACTGGTCTGTAGCGTTATTGTTTCTTGGTCGAGAGAGTTGGTATTTTTTGATATTAGTAAAAGCGGCTTCTAAAAGATCTTCGTTATTTTCTGTGTTAAAGCTTTCAGTAGTGGCATCTACTTGGTTAACATTATCTTGATTCGATTCAGTTGCTATAATATCTTCTGAAGCAGTAATATTATTATTTGTTTCTTCTGCATATCTTGAGACAGTTGTTAGATTATTATTAATCATCTCACCCATACTAGAGATGCTTTCTAAATCTTCACTTGAATTTTTTAAATTAGAACTTGTTGTATTTACTGATTGCATAATTATACTAATTGAATTATGTGTTTCAGTTAAACTTTTTTGCGTTCTTTCTGCCAGTTTTCTTACTTCATCTGCAACAACAGCAAACCCTCTTCCGTGTTCACCTGCACGAGCTGCTTCGATTGCAGCATTAAGGGCTAAAAGATTTGTTTGATCTGCTATATCTGATATTATTCCTAGCACTGATTTTACATCTTCTGTATTATGAACTAGCTGTTTTATATCTTGAGATAATTCAGAACTATTATGAGCACTGCTATTTATTTTTTGAGCAAATGAGGTAAAAATTTCAGTAATTTTTTGAATGTCTTGATTTATATTTCCTGTTTGTTCTATAGCTGCTTTCAAATCTGATGAGAGCGTTTCAATGAGAGGAATATTTTTGTGCATTTGTTCAAAAAGG
>JALWML010000431.1 GCA_027083915.1 Lysobacterales bacterium
GATAAGTGCTTTACTCATTTCTTATAATTCCTCTAATAATGTTTTGACTTGAGCTGGATTGGCTCTGCCTTTTGTTTGTTTCATCACTTGCCCAACAAAATAGTTAAACATTTTCATATCTCCACCCTTATAGGCTTCAAATTGTGATGAGTTGTTTTTTATAATTTCTTTGACAATGGTTTCCAATTCACCTGTATCAGATACCTGGGCTAAACCTTCTTTGTCAATAATTTGTGTTGCCGTGTAATCGGTTGCCCACATTTTTTCCATAACAACTTTAGCAATCTTGTGAGAAATACTTCCAGCTGCTAGCGCCTCTAAGATGCCTGCAAATTGTTCTACAGATAGGTTGTTGTCTTCAATATTTGCCTCATTAGCATTAAGTAAGGCTGAAAACTCACCTAAAATCATATTAGCAGCTGTTTTGGCTTTAGCTTTTTTAAGTTGCTTAACCGTAGCATCAAAATATTCTGACAACTCTTTATCATTGGCAATGGTCTTGGCATCATCATTTTTGATACCCAATTCACCTGTATAGCGTTTTATTTTTTGTGCTGGAAATTCAGGAATATATTGTTTTTCGTTATCAATATAAGCTTGGTCGATAACTATTGGCAACAAATCCGGGTCAGGGAAGTAACGGTAATCATTGGCCTCTTCTTTACTGCGCATTGGCCGCGTTTCATTTTTTTCCGAATCATACAAACGCGTTTCTTGTGTGACCGTTCCACCTGACTCAATCAATTTAATTTGGCGTTTTAATTCAATATTGATGGCTTTTTCTACAAATCGAAAGGAGTTAATGTTTTTCAATTCAGTGCGTGTTCCCAATTCTTTTTGTCCTACTGGTCGGACTGAAACATTAGCATCGCAACGAAACGAACCTTCTTGCAAATTACCATCACAAATGCCCAAATGGGTAACAATGGTGTGAATGCCGCGCATATACCTTACCGCTTCTTTAGCTGAGGATATATCTGGTTCAGAAACAATTTCAATTAATGGTGTTCCACATCGGTTTAAATCAATAGCTGAATATTGTGCGTATTTATCATGAATGGATTTACCTGCATCCTCTTCAATATGTGCACGGTTAATGCGAATGGTTTTATCATTGCCTTTATCATCTTGAATGACGAGCTCGCCATGTTCTACAATTGGGTGATTAAGCTGTGTAATTTGATAAGCCTTAGGAGAGTCGGGATAAAAATAGTTTTTTCGATCAAAAGTCGATTCTTTGGCAATGACTTTTGCACCAACAGCCAAACCAAAACGGATAGCATAACGCAACACTTTCTCATTGAAAACCGGCAAAGTACCAGGTATCGCAGCCTCAAGAAAACTCACTTGGCTATTGGGCTCAGCCCCATAGGCTGTATTTGTACCTGCAAATAGTTTGCTTTTAGTCTTCAACTGTGTGTGAATTTCTAAACCAATGACTGTTTCCCATTTTATGTTACTCATGAGTGAACCCCTGTTGCTTCTAAAGTATGAAATTTTGTTTCTTGTTGAAATTGATGAGCAACATTAAGTATTTTTGCTTCTTGTAAATTATTGCCAATTAATTGTAGTCCAACTGGCAAATCATCAACCAAGCCAATAGGCATTGATAGGCATGGCAAGCCAGCCAACGAAGATGGAATAGTATAAATATCTGCCTGATACATACTGACAGGGTCTTTTTTGGCATTAAATTCAAATGCCACTTCTGGTGAAACAGGTGCCGCTATGACATCGACTTGTGCAAAAGCACTGGCAAAATCTTCTGAAATTAAACGTCTGATTTTTTGCGCCTTACGGTAATAAGCATCATAAAAACCAGCCGATAATGCCCAAGTACCCACCATGATACGGCGTTTAACTTCTTCACCAAACCCTTGTGTTCGAGAACGCACATACAAATCGTTTAGGTCTTTTGGATTATCACATTGTCGACCGTAACGAATACCATCAAAACGTGATAAGTTGGACGAACATTCAGCAGGAGCAATGACATAATAAGCCGAAACCGCTAGATGTGCCGTTGGCAAAGTGATTTCGACAAGCTGCGCACCCATATTTTTTAGTGTATCTATGGATTGTTGCGTTTGTGTGCGGATGTTTTCAGGCAATGTTTCCATCCATTCAGGAATAATACCTATTTTCATTCCTTTGATTGAATGAGTTAAGTTTTGGCTAAAATCTTCTTTATCCACTTGCGCAGAGGTTGAATCTTTGGTATCAAAACTACACATTTGCGACAATACCAAAGCACAATCTTCTGCTGTTTTAGCAAAGACACCAGCTTGATCCAAACTTGAAGCAAAAGCGACCATTCCATAACGCGAATTTCTGCCATAGGTTGGTTTAATACCAGTAATTCCACATAAAGCTGCAGGCTGCCTGATTGAACCACCAGTGTCTGAGCCCGTGGCAATCGGAACAAGCCCTGCGGCAACACTCACAGCAGAGCCACCTGATGAACCTCCTGGAACTCGGGTTAAATCCCATGGATTTTTGACCGCACCAAAATAAGAATTTTCATTGGAAGAGCCCATGGCAAATTCATCCATATTGGCTTTAGCTAAAGTGACCATACCTGCTTGATTGAGGTTGTCAACAACCGTTGCATCATAGGGAGCAACAAAATTTTCCAACATGCGGGAGCCACAGGTTGTTTTGATGTCCTTGGTGCAAAATAAATCTTTATGCACTAAAGGGATTCCTGTTAGCAAATTAGCTGAACCACAATCAATTAGTTTTTGAGCTTGTTGAATTTGTTTTTGTGCCAATTCAGGTGTCTTACTTATCAAACAATTGAGATTGTCCGCATGTTTTTCAATTCTAGCCTGATAATAATCATGCAACTCTTGAACGGATAAATCCTTAGTTTGTAAAGCTTCTGCAATTTGTTTTATTCCTTTAAACTCCATTTTATTCCACCACCGTTGGTACAAGAAAATAATCATCATCGGCATTTGCTGCCATAGACAATAACACTTCCTTATTGGAAGTTTCAGTGACAACATCGGCACGCAGTCTTTGTACGGCATCCATAGGATTTGCCATCGGCTTAACGTGATTGGTTTCAACTTCGTTTATGTGGTTTATCATTTCAACAACGGAATCCAATGAAGTCACAATAGTATCAATTTCATCTTCACTGACATTTAATTTTGCTAGAACTGCAATTTTTTGAACTTCTTTA
>JALWML010000432.1 GCA_027083915.1 Lysobacterales bacterium
AATGTGGCTATGTAATCCCTTTTACTTTCAAAAGTTTTAACCTTTATTCCCTTCAACTGTGAAAAACCATTTTTGCCATGATCTATAGTTAAGGTTATCTCATCTCCTTTTATTTCGCCAACAAAATCAAAAGTGTCAAATAGGTATTGGTAATCACCAGTAAAAGAATTTTCATCAAGAGTAGCTTTAAAGTGCATGATTTCTGGGTATTTGATTGATGTAGCAATTTTAAAAAGCATAAATTTTGCCCAACCAACAACATCTTTTAAGGCATTCTTACGTGTAAATCCTTCAATTTTATTATTTTTTACCTCTGTTGTTAAATAAAAATCAAACCCTTTTGGGTCAGTTATAAGCCATTTATCACTTGCTAATACTTGTACGACAAATGCAATTAAAAATACTAAAACTAATGTCTTCATAAAACTTCAAAATGATTTAAAAAAACAATATAACATTATGCTTATAAAGATATTGTTAAAAAGTTAAATCTATTTTTGCAATTATTCAAACCCCGATATTGAGCAAGATAAGAAGAATCAAGCGATGCGTTTTACTGAGATTAAATACTCTATAGTTGAGATGCGTGAGAGTACGGTATTTAAGTGTTCAAAATCATTGACGCGTATGGTGAGGTCTAGGTGGTTGGTTCCGTGGTCTTTGTTAGGCTTAGCGGTCAGTGCTTCAATATTAGCTTTTAAATTTGCTAGTACACCCGATAAATCTTTGATAAAACTTTTGCGATCATAAGCTGTAATTTCAATATCCACCGCAAAACTTTGACTCGTTTCATTGCTCCAATTAACTGCAATAATTCGATCTGATTGTTCGCGCATCATGTTAATAAAGTTTTCACAGGTCATGCGGTGAACACTCACTCCTCTTGTACGGGTAATAAATCCACCAATACTATCACCCAATACCGGATTACAGCAACTGGCTGTTGTTGCCATAACATTGGCAAGTCCTTCAATTTTAAAAGGACTAGAACTTTTAACACTTTGTTGCGCAATAGGCTTTGTTAATTTAAAATTTTCAGGCTCTTTAGGCCTTATTTGTTGTTCTGCCAATCGCAAAATTTGATTAACTGAAATATCACCTGTGGCAATACGTGCATACAATTTATCCACATCATGGAGGTTGTATTTTTCTAAAAACTGTTTTAAATCCACAGATTCTAGGGCAAATTTCTTCAGTTCTTTATCGAGTGTTTCTTTGCCAACAATAACATTTTGGTCAAAATCATTTTCCCTAAACCAATGGCGCACCTTGGCCTTTGCCTTTGCCGACTTTAAATAACCTGATTGCTCGCTGAGCCAATCACGACTTGGTTTAGCCACCTTGGCAGTCATAATTTCAACCCTATCACCTGTTTCTAAAACAGTCACTAATGGAACAATACGTCCATTGACTTTTGCTCCACGTGTTCTGTGACCGACTTCAGTATGCACATGATAAGCAAAATCAACCGGGGTTGACCCTGCTTGTAAGTCCACCACATCGCCGTTGGGTGTAAATACATAAATACGCTCTTCTTCAGTTTCAGTTTCAAATTGTGCTAGCAGATCATCGCTTTCTTTATCATCTGATGCCAATAATTGTCGCATCCAATTAACCTTGTTATCGTAACCAACATCTTGTTTAGAGCCATCTTTATAACGCCAATGAGCTGCTACACCCAACTCGGCATGTTCGTGCATTTCATGAGTGCGAATTTGCACTTCCATGGTTTTACCACCTTTACCAATAACAACCGTGTGTAAAGATTGGTAATTATTACCTTTTGGCATGGCAATATAATCATCAAATTCTTTTGGAATATGCTTCCATAAGGCATGAACCATACCCAAAACAGCATAGCATTCGGACAAATTGTCCACCAAAACACGTATCGCACGAATATCAAACAGACCATCAAAACTCAGGTTTTTCTTTTGCATTTTCTTGTAAATGCTATAAATATGTTTGGGTCTTCCAACAATATCAGCTTTGATATGAACTTCAGCTAATTTTTTTTCCAGTTGTTTGATTGAATAGGCAATAAACTCTTCGCGAGCAGTGCGCTTTTCTGCTAGTAGTTTTGCTATTTTTTTGTATTCTTGTGGCTGTGAAAAGCGAAAAGAATAATCTTCTAACTCCCACTTAACTTGCCACACACCCAAGCGATTAGCCAATGGTGCATGCAGTGTTTGTGTCAATTGTGCCAATTCTTTTTGCTGTTCTTTCGGAAAATTCACCGCCGCTCGCAAGAACACTAGTTGGTCAGCTAATAAAATGAGAACCAAACGGACATCTTTTATCATCGCAAACAATAATCGACGCAATGACTCTCCATTTTTTTGTAAGGCTTGTGTATCGCGCATCCACTCCAATTGACTCACTTTGTATATTTCATCCAAAATAAACAATACTTGATTAGAAAACAACTGACGTTTAGTCTCACTTAACTCACCACCTGTACGCAACACATGAAATAGTAAAGCTGCAGTAAGTACCTCATCATCTGCCTTCAAGTTAGATAGCACTTTGACTAATTCAAGCAGATGGTTTTCTGAGAGAGACTGACTTTTTAGCGTTAAATCTGGTGAGGTATTTTGAGCTATATCCAACGCACAGCGCAAAGCTGCCAGTTTTTCTTCTGGAAAATCAAAACTTTGGTTGTTAAACCATTGTGTTAGTGTATTTTGGCTCATCAGACTTATTTGCGGTGGGAAATGCCCACCCTATATGATTAAATAATATGAAGTTGGTCGATAAGCCGGGTTCTGTATCATTATTTAATGATGGTAATCATTCATCTGGACAATACATCGCTGCATGCCTCAAGCAACCTACCCGAAAACTGCGCGGACCACGCATTGTTTTCCTATTTGGTCTTGCTCCCAGTGGGGTTTACCTTGCCATGGACTGTTACCAGCCATGCGGTGCGCTCTTACCGCACCCTTTCACCCTTACCAATCATTTATAGACTGGCGGTCTTCTCTCTGCTGCACTTGCCGTTAGCTCTCGCTACCCAGACGTTATCTGGCACTGCGTCCTATGGAGCCCGGACTTTCCTCGATAGAATAAATTCTACCGCGATTACCTGACCAACTTCAAGGGTTGATTATGGGTTTTATTGAGGCAAATACAAGGTTTTTAATAAGAAATTAGAGTTTATTT
>JALWML010000433.1 GCA_027083915.1 Lysobacterales bacterium
GCACCAAAAAATTGAGTCAAGAAGAAGGGTAAGAAACGTTTTTCATTAAGTAAATTAAATTGTGACATCACATGTAGTTTTATTAGATTAGCCTATAGTTTAGCATTTAATAGTTAAAAATATTATAGCAATATCTCAAAGTGTTAACAATTAGTACCTAAGGTTGATAAATTTGACCTAAACCCAATATATTGTTATGATATTAATTTTTATAAACAGGAGAATACCATGGGATTTTTTGATTTTATTGCCGATGCAGGTGCGAATTTATTTAAGGATGATGCAGCAGAACCAGAAATTACTAAACCAATTATTAAACACATCGAAGATGCAGGAGTTATGATTGATAACCTTAAAGTCAACTTAAATCAAGTCTCTGCTCAAAAGATGATTGTAACCTTATCTGGCTTTTTACCCAATCAAGAACAAAAAGAAAAGGCAGTTTTAGTTGCAGGGAACGTTAAAGGAATTACCAATGTTCAAGACAACATAATTATTGGAGCTCCTCCTGCAGATGTCACTGAGCAAGAAGCACAAGAGGCTAAAGCGGCTGAAGAAGCAAGCAACACAGAGCCTAGTTTCAGAACTTACACTGTTAAAAGTGGTGACACTTTAGGGAAAATTTCTAAAGAAGTGTATGGCAAGTCAAGTATGTATAATAAGATTTTTGAAGCCAATACACCAATGTTAAAAGATGCAGATCATATTTATCCAGGACAAGTTTTAAAAATACCTGAATAAAGAGAGTTAAATCTCTTTAATTAAAAGCGTCTTTATAAGGCGCTTTTTTATTGCCCTAAAGGAATAGTGAGCCCTAAAGTAAATATTCCATCGCCAAAACCATTCTGACCAGGTAATTTGGTATTGTTAAAATCAAGGCGTGAGACAGCTTCTGCACGAAGACGTATATTATCACCAAAAAAATACCAACTACCGCCTATACCAATATTGATATAAAAATTTGTGTCTGATTCTGTAGGAGATTGGTGATAAATTAGACCAGTACCCATTAAGAAATAAGGTTTCCATAAGGGTTCCTGATTTATATCAAGAAAATTAATGCCAATACCATGGTGCTTTAAACCATAATCAATATCAAAATCGTATTCATCCGTAAAAGCTTCAATTTCGTAGGACCACTTTTCGTTAATGCTCTTGCCCATTCGTATATCATTGATAACGGCATCATTAAATTGCAGAGAGTCATCAGGAATTATTATTCCTGTATTGACATTGAAATACCAACGTTCATCCAATTGTTGAGAGGATGCCAGTAAAGGAAATAAAAGTAATAAAAAAGCCAAAAGTCGATTCATAAAAGGATTATAAAGGACTCTTGGCTTTTGTTAAAGAAACAATTGCTGTTCTAGTTATTGAGCAGTTGCAACTATCTCAATTTTTCGTGTTGAGGTATCTTCTTTAATAACGGAATAATTGGCTAAGACACCATTATCAAGGTTACCATTGACATACTTTTGAGCAGTAAAGTTAATAATTGGTTTTCCGTAAATAGTGTGAGATTCCGTATTATCTTCGGCATTAATTCCCACAAGATTATCACCATCATCTAGATTCATTTGCATTAAGCCTTCATTAGACAGCATGTGATACATAGGTGTGTTTCCATAAAAAACAATCCAATCCTCAATTAACAATTGTGAGTCAAAAAGAGAGTTACTTGTCGGATTTAAAAAAGTGGAACTGTTATCAGCAAAACTCACGTTAACAGAATTGCATAATTTCATATCATAATTACCAGGTGGATTTGGACTTGGAACTGGACCAAATACACTATTGGGTTTTTGTTCACGATCATAAGACTTAAAGCCAAAGCGTTGACAAAATTCTGTTTCATTAGGTGTTATTCCATTTCCATAAGGAGATTTTGGATTGTTGGCATAATAAAGTGTATCGGTGTAATAATGTCTAGTAGGTGACATAACAACCCAATCAGTTTGAGCCCCAGCAAAGTCATTTATATCGTATGAATTAGTTGTTGTATCATGCATAAATAAGGCCGAAACAGCATCGATTGGCGAGTCCCATGTGGTTTTTAAAGCGCCATTATCAGAATTAATAAGTGTCGTCGCATTGTTGCCACTGGCAAGATTTGGTTCAATTGAAGAAATTAGGCTGTGTTGGATTTCTGTACTATACCCTTGTATAGCAGTTGCAACATAACCTAAATTCAACCCTGATCCAACATTAATTATCTTTGCAGAACCGCTTAATCCACCACTACCATTAGGAGCCTGTAAGTTTTCATTTGGGTTTGTCATCCACTTACCTGATCCTAGAGCCCAGTTAGCAATTAATGCCTCACAATTGTTGGGAATTCCATTAATATGCATTGCATTTTCTGCATCTTCGCCAGTAACTGTTCCCATCTCGATAATTTCGATAAAGCCTTCTTGTGTGCGCACAAGGTTCGTGCCTTGTTGATCATAACCATTGGCTGCATTAGCATTATCTTGTGGGTCATATCCATAGGGTAAAAATTCTTGACCATTTATGGCAGGAACTGTACAAGATGTATCATTTGTTAATAGCTTAACCGATGATTCCCCTATGTGGTTAGGAATAGATGATTGGGTTGCAACCAAGGCAGCAGTCCAGACATCTTTTGCTGAGAGGTATAAATTAAAGTCTAAAACATCTCGCGCATTTTTACCTTCTCTAAATCTAATTTTAACTGCTTTTACTTCATCTGTGCTATTGACAAGAGTAATAAGAGTATCAAATCCATTTCTAACTGTATAATAAGGGTAGATTAAAACTTGTCCTATTCCACCTGTATTGAGTTTCATTTTCGGAGGAACTACCTGAGGAAGAGTGGGAGATTCCATTATGTCTGACGATGTTTTATGTTCTGATATCGTAGCATAGTTTGCTAGCACTCCATCAGGCAGTGTTCCATTGACGTAATTTTGTGCTGCAAAACCAATCATGGGTAAACCGCGTAAAGTAGTATGTCCTTGAGTTAGAGTATTTGCAAAAGATAATCGCATCCAGCCTTCGTGATATGTTGTGTGAATAGTATTTCTGTACTGTGATTCAAATAAGTCTTCAGTTTTATCGACAGACTCAAAATTTATCATTGTACTATTAGTAGCATAACATAATTGGGTAGGTAAAGTCGTGATTTGTCCAGGAAATGGA
>JALWML010000434.1 GCA_027083915.1 Lysobacterales bacterium
CACCTTAACTTATGTACATATTGGCAATACAGGCTGCAATACAGCGGATGTTGAGTCAGAAAAATTGCATGTTCGTGGCTTAGTTATTCGAGACTTACCGAAAGTTGCCAGCTCATGGCGTTCACAAATTTCCTTAGATAAATATTTGGATAATAATAAAATTGTTGGCATTGCTAATATTGATACGCGTGAACTGACACGAATCTTGCGTGAAAAAGGCGCAATGAAAGCCTGCATAATGACACAAGACATTGATAAGCAAAAAGCTATTGAATTAGCCAAAGGTTTTGCAGGTTTGGAAAATAAAGATTTAGCTATTGAGGTCACCTGTAAAGAATCTTACCAATGGAATCAGGGTGGTGAATTTGATTTAGCCACTAATGACTTCAATGACAACCTGAGCAATACGTACAAAGTTGTTTGCTATGATTTTGGTGTCAAACACAACATTTTACGCATACTGGCGGATTTAGGTTGTGATATTATCGTTGTTCCCGCTAATACTTCTGCTGATGAAGTCATGGCAATGCAACCCGATGGAATCTTTTTATCCAATGGCCCTGGCGACCCAGCGGCTTGTGATTATGCGATAAAAGCAACTCAACAATTGCTAAAATCAGGTGTTCCATTATTTGGCATTTGTTTAGGGCATCAAATATTAGCCCTTGCCAGCGGAGCAAAAACAACAAAAATGAAATTCGGACACCACGGAGCCAACCACCCTGTGCAAGATTTAACCACAACCGAGGTTATGATTACTTCGCAAAATCACGGCTTTGCAGTGGATGAAAGCGTTATTCCTGACAACTTAGCCATAACACACAAGTCACTATTTGACAATTCGGTGCAAGGCATAAAACGCACCGATTGTTTTGCTTATTCATTCCAAGGTCATCCTGAGGCAAGTCCAGGACCGCATGATGCCAAGAAATTATTCGAACCATTTATTATGGCGATGAAGGAGAAGTCCAATGCCTAAGCGTAATGATATAAAAAGTATTTTGGTGCTTGGTGCTGGTCCGATTGTGATTGGACAAGCTTGTGAATTTGATTATTCTGGCACACAAGCCTGTAAAGCATTGATGGATGAAGGTTATAAAGTGATTTTAGTCAACTCCAATCCTGCCACTATCATGACCGACCCAGAAACGGCCGATAAAATCTTTATCGAACCGATAAATTGGCAAACCGTTGCCAAAATTATCGAACAAGAACGTCCCGATGCCATTTTACCAACCATGGGCGGACAAACGGCCTTGAATTGTTCCTTGGATTTGGTTTCTCATGGTGTTCTGGAACGCTTTGGTGTGGAAATGATTGGAGCAACACGTGAAGCTATTGATATGGCTGAAGACCGTGAATTATTTAAAAAAGCCATGACCGAAATTGGACTTGGTACGCCTTTATCATACCTTGTGCATGACATCGAAGAAGCACGAACAGCACAAAAGCAAATCGGTTATCCTGTTATTATTCGTCCATCTTTTACCATGGGTGGAAGTGGTGGTGGCATTGCCTATAACTTGCAAGAATTTGAAACCATTACTGCTAATGGCTTAAAATTATCGCCAACTACCGAAGTTTTATTGGAGGAATCCTTGCTCGGCTGGAAAGAATTTGAGATGGAAGTGGTGCGTGATAAAAAAGACAATTGCATCATCGTTTGTTCGATTGAAAACCTCGATCCAATGGGCGTTCATACAGGCGATTCCATAACTGTTGCACCCGCTCAAACCTTAACCGACAAGGAATACCAAGTTTTGCGTGATGCTTCTTTGGCGGTTTTACGTAAAATTGGCGTGGACACAGGCGGTTCAAATGTGCAGTTTTCTATCAATCCAGAAAATGGTCGAGTGATTGTGATTGAGATGAATCCACGAGTTTCGCGTTCCTCGGCTCTTGCTTCCAAAGCCACAGGTTTTCCAATTGCCAAAGTTGCAGCCAAATTAGCCGTTGGTTATACGCTTGACGAATTACAAAATGAAATCACAGGAGGAGCAACACCTGCATCTTTTGAACCAAGCAATTGGTCGTACTTTTAGCGAATCCCTACAAAAAGCCCTGCGTGGCATGGAAACAGGTTTAAACGGCTTAAATCCCATAATTTCACAAACAGATATAGACAAAGGTTTTGACCTCAATACCGAACTTCGCGAACCAACTCAAGACAGACTGCTTTATGTCGCTGATGCCTTTCGCCTAGGCTACGATGTCGATAAATTATTTAACATCTCAAAAATCGATCCGTGGTTTTTGGCAGAAATCGAGCATATTATAAAAGTTGAAGAAGCCATAAAACAAAACCAAGATGTTAACGCCAAGCAAATGTTAGCAATCAAGCAATTGGGGTTTTCCGATAGCAGAATCGCCCAATTAATGCATAAAACCGAAAAAGAAATCACCCAACTTCGCCATGATTTAGGCATTCGTCCTGTTTATAAACGGGTTGATTCCTGTGCGGCGGAATTTGATGCCACCACCGATTATTTTTATTCAACTTACGAAGCCCATTGCGAGGCACGCCCAACAAATAATAAGAAAATTATGATACTTGGAGGCGGTCCCAATCGCATAGGACAAGGCATTGAATTTGATTATTGCTGTGTTCATGCCGCTTTAGCACTTAAAGAAGATGGTTTTGAAACAATTATGGTCAACTGTAATCCCGAAACCGTTTCCACCGACTACGACACCGCCAACCGTTTGTATTTTGAGCCACTGACTCATGAAAATGTGCTAGAAATCGTCAACATAGAAAAACCGCACGGCGTAATTGTACAATACGGCGGGCAAACTCCGTTAAATTTAGCCAATGGTTTAAAAGCGGCTGGTGTACCAATAATTGGTTCGCAACCCGAATGTATTGACATGGCAGAAGACCGTGAATTATTCAAAGCCATGTTGGATAAATTGCAACTCAAACAACCACCCAATCGCATTGCCAAAAATGTCGAAGAAGCGGTAGAACTAGCCAATCAAGTCGGTTATCCGTTGGTTGTTCGTCCATCATTTGTACTTGGTGGTCGTGCCATGGAAATCGTACATAACGACAACGAGCTGAATCGTTACATGAAAGAAGCGGTAAAAATTTCCAATGATTCGCCAATTCTATTGGACAGATTTTTAGACCATGCGATTGAAGTCGATGTTGATATCATT
>JALWML010000435.1 GCA_027083915.1 Lysobacterales bacterium
CATCATATCCCATGACCATGGCACCAAGTCTTTTTGCTGTGGCGATTGCCTGCAATCCAGCAACACCAGCACCAATGACAAAAACTTGCGACGGACGAATGGTTCCAGCAGCCGTAGTTAACATAGGGAAAAATCTTGGCGATGCAACACCTGCCATCAATACTGCTTTATAACCAGCAACCGAAGCTTGCGAAGATAGCGCATCCATGGACTGTGCGCGAGAAGTTCGAGGCACTAACTCCATTGAAAAGACCGTGATATTTTTCTTATTAGCAATATCAAAACGCTCCTTATCTGCAAATGGAGCAATCATACCGACAAGAATTGCGCCATCTTTCATGGCATTTATCGTATCAGCACTTGGAGCAGCAATACAAACATAAACATCAGCTTTTGCTAAAACCGACTTAGCATCCTTAACAATTTCACAGCCTTCATAAGCAGAATCAACAAAACCCGCATCGCTTCCAGCGCCTGCTTGCATGATGACGTTCCACCCAGCTTTTATCATTTTTTTAGTGGTCTCTGGAACTAAAGCAACCCTTTGCTCAAGCTCAGAGGTTTCACTTATAAACCCAACCGTTATAGACATATATTTGCCCTCTTTTAAAATAAATTCGACTCATTATGCGCGCACTCACGAAACTATGCAAATAAATATATATTATAGTAACAATAGCGATTGCTTATACTTGTTACTGTTTAAATTTATTGTGAGATGTTCCTTAATGTGTCATGAGCCGAATCAATGACACATTTAAATTCAATTCCAGCTCTTTTATCTTGGCGACTTGCAGAATATACTTCCAAACCACCGTTTTGCACTAAATGATAACCTATTGGGCATTGAGTTTTTGCTAAAAGCTCTTCACGCTCAGAAAAAGGCGCACTAGCACAACTTGAAAGAAGTATAATAAAGAGTAATACAGTGGTGTTAAGCATATTCTTACCTTAAATTGAGATAAGAATTATACCATAAATAGATCAGTAAATGCATTAGCAGTATTTGGTAAAAATTAAAGAAAAACTTTATTTGTTGATTTCATTAATAAATCCCTTAAACCATATGGGTGGCTTTTTCTCAATCGGGTGCTTGAAATTATGCTCTGAAAAGAGCTTATGGCAGAACTTTGGGATATTGTCAGAAGAGATATTTTCTCCTGAATGGTTATTAGCGACCGCTTGGAAATAATACAAAGAAACACCCTCTGCTATTCTTGAATTAAAATATTTTCGTTTCTTCATTTTTTTTCTTAACTTTTTCAAGTCTTTAACTGGATCATCAAAGTAGTCATCAGAAAATTGCATTGTATCCATACCTCTCTTAATGATTGGATAAATTTCATATGCAACACAACTGCCAAATAAATGAGCATAAACTTCCCCTCTTATTTCCTTTAATTTATAATGATTTTGATAACCAATTAAAAAATGAAACAACTCATGAGGTAATGTATCAATCATGTGAGGTTCAACATATTTTGAAAACTCTTCTATTTGATCTGCATGAATATTTCCATAAAAGGTTAAATCATTTTTTTTTGATACAGGAATCCAGTCAGTTACTTTAAAAACTTTATTATCATTAGAGATGACAACATAATTTATAGTTAAATCAAGTGCTTTAATTTCTAATAAATCAATATATTTTCCGATAGTTTTAGGAAGGTGCTGAAAATACTTTATTCTTGGTATTAATTGTTTGGAAAAATTATCAAATTCAGGATAAGTAAGCATATTAAATCGAACATCTTTAGCATAACTGCTAAAAAAGGTTTGAGCATGACTTGTTGTTGTAAATAATTTTTTCCCAGAGACGCCAGAAACAGTTAAATATTTGTTTCTTTTTCGATTAAAACTCACTCCAAATATATACATGTTTGTGTATTTGTCAATTTGCCTTTCTATTTCTTTCACATTCATTGCTCTAGAGAATGGGCTAAAAACGAATAAAGCTATTAATACAGCAAAAAACCAACACACCCAAATTGAGCGTGTTGGTTTATAATTGACATATCTGGTATATTTAAAAACCATTTAAATCCGCATTATTAAGATAAAAACTGTCACTTGCTCCAACAGAGCTTGAGCTGTAATTATAAATAGCTGTGAAGGTATTATTCCCATAAGAGCCAGTAGTGTCAATATTGTCAATATCAAAAACCAAATCAAATCCATTTAATACATTCGCATTAACCCAACTGGACATCTGTGTTGGATTGCTTGGATAAATAACATCTCCAGCAGCATACCAGCCAAACACAGAAGAAGCAACAGTCACTCCTGATGCATTTTTAACAGTTATTACCATATTACCAGTATTAGAAGTCAAACTTACTGAAGATGATGAAAAATCTACACTGACTAAATTAGCATCAAACACACCGTCAAATGCACTCTTATTAATAGAGCCTGATACTCCGACAGAACACTTTGTCTCACTGGAAGAACCACCTGTGCATCCACCTTTTATCTCAGCATTTTTGACCGTGCAACCTGTCAAACCCAATATACCAATTAGCGAGATGGTCAAAATTATTATTCTTTTCATTTTAAATTTCCTATTTTGTTAAAAGAATCCTAATATTACCCCCCCCCCAGAAAATAAAGTCAAGACTTTTGAACAAGAAAACAAATATTACCCTTGATAGTAATGCCTTTTGGAGCATATTTGTTGATTAAAGATATTAAAAATCAACCTTAGTCCTTAGGTTTTTTATTTAAAAAATCATCAAACCATTTAGGCGGCTTTTTCTCAATCGGGTGCCTGAAATTATGCTCTGAAAAGAGCTTATGGCAGAATTTTGGGATATTGCCTGATTGGATGGGTGGGCTATAATGATCTTCAATAATAGACCTAAAGTAATACATAGCAATAAGTTCTGCTCGTAAAGATTTAAAATAACCTGACTTTTTAGTCGCCTTCCTTATTATCTTCAAATCATTTTTCATATCGTCGTAAAAACTCTTCGGGTAAGGTTCTATTGTGAAAGATGATGTGATTTGAGAACTAAGTTCATAACCAACACACTTACCAAATAAACTGGCATAAACTTCCTCCCTTAGCTCTGGCATTTTAGGGTATTTTGCATAAGCCACTGAAAAGTGAAAAGTCTCATGTGCCAATGTACTCGTCATTTCTTTACCAATATACTC
>JALWML010000436.1 GCA_027083915.1 Lysobacterales bacterium
CTTTATTGGATTTATGTAACGACCCTCATGCAATGACACACCCTGAAGGTATCCAAATAAAAATTTCTCGACAAGAAATTGCTAAAATTGTCGGTTGTTCACGTGAAATGGCTGGTCGAGTGTTAAAAGATTTAGAGGATCAGGGAAATTTAATTGTTAAAGGCCACACCATTGTTATCAAACACAATAAGCTGGGTGACCACTAGTCAGAACTTCTCCTGGGGTTTGGTGTTGATTGTGCAAGATATTGATATGAAGCTGACTTCTTTTAAATCTACTCGTTTTAAAGCTAAAAAATCGAGTTAATCTTTTTGTTCGTCTTTATTTTGCATTTTTGTTGCAATAGATGAAAGTGCACGGTCAAATAGTGCAACTTGTTGTAAGATTCTGATGTTTTTTTCGCGCAATCCTTTTGCCAAGGAATTGATGGTTTTATCGGTAATTTTTAAGCCTCGAGAGTTAACAAAAAGGTACTTACCTGTTATTGGGCTAATCCATGATAGTTTAGCTCGAATAGTATCAGAGTCTTGTTGATTAAATTCTAACCATGTTCCCACTTTTAAATCCTTAATGATTTGCAAGTAATCGTCTTCAACAGTCTCAGCTTCTTCTTCGTCTACAACTGGTTCAATAATTTCTTCAATGAAATCAACAATATCATGCTTTTTATTGCGAATCTCAGAAAGCTTTAAGACCTCTTCTGGAGGAATGATTTCAATGGAAGATTCAGATTCCAAATCATGTATTTCATTTATACATTCAACTAGTTGATGTTGTTTATCCATCAGTTCCTTGGCATTGAAAGCTACGAGTTTTAGACCAGTTTTAAAATTTTCCGACATTTGTTGTAAATCTTCGATAGTGATACTTTTTACAGGATCAGAGAATTGAATAACCTTATCAACGAAGTCAACTTTTTCTTTGAATTCTTTAGAGTCAACGCCATACCTTAGGAAAATCAATACTAAGACACTTGACCATTCACCCAATAATATATCGCGTACCAGTTTTGGCATGTGTTTTTGGGTCATTTTAGAAACAAGTAGCTTGGCTGTGTATTCTTTAGCTTGTTGAATCTTGTCTTGACCAAGTGACTTTTCTTGAGTGCGTTTTTGTAATACTTCGGATCTCTTCTTTTGTTTGGCGATAAACTTATCAAAGTCATTGATTATGCTATCAAAAAAATCCTTGCCATAGGTTTCTGCGTCAAAAATACGGTAAGTAATTTCAGTGAGTTTATCACTAAATTTATTTTTCACATCATTTTCTGGAGTCCAGCCAACAGATGCACGAGAGAGCTTATCAAGTAAAACGCGTGCGGGGTGGGTTTTATCAGCAAAAAGGTTTTTATCCTCTAAAGCAATTTTAAGATAAGGAATTTGTAGTCGAGCTAAAATGACTTGGATTTCTGCTGGTAAATCTCGGTCATCAACAATAAATTGAAAAAGCATGCCAACCAAATCGATGGTATCTTCATCCTTTTTACGTACGACCTTTTCCTTGCTGTTTTCATCAAGAGCATGAAGCTGGTCAAGTAACTCTTGCTTAATTTGTGTTGGAGATTTGTTGTCAGAATTTTCAATTTTAGTTTTGTTTATTAAATCAGTTTGTAAGATTGATAAAGCATTAAGCATGGAATTCAAGTCAATATTGGCAATTGGTACTCCATTATTGGTATTTTGGTTGGGAGTATTATTTTCATTTTGTTTAAACAAATTTGATATAAGTTGGTAATTCTCATCACTAATGTTTTGACTCGTAGCACTGTCGGATTCAAAGGATTGTTGGTTGTTTTCTGAGGCGTGCTGTGTATCTAACTCCTCAACTGGTGGGGCAGATGTTTGAGTGTTAAAGTGCGAAGATTGTGACGTACTACTATGATTATTACCTATGTTGTATTGGATTTCTGGAATAATACCTTGTCGTGCTAGAAAGTCATTAATGTTGTTGTAAACCCGATTTAACTGGCTCATGACATTACGCTCGAATAATTTATAGACAATTAAGTTTATATGAATATCTAATTCTAAGTTTCTAATACTGTTAGCAAATGAATTAACAATAACATAGGGGCCAATTGGGTTGTGGTTTGATTTGAGTTTTGTTCCTGAAGCGAGTACTGAAAAACGTTTAAGTAAAGCAAAAATATTTTCATGAAAAGCCATTTCTGATTTGTTAATCAAATTTGTTTTAGCTAATGATTCATCTAATTCTTTTTCATCAACTAAAGAAAGTTTTAATGACTTTGTTTGTTTGTCAAATTTGGCTTCAGAGCTAAAATAATCATACTCACCTTTTTTATATAACTGAAAGGTGTTTCTTATTCCTTTAAAAAACTCTAAAAAAATAGGCTTGCGTGATTTTCTTATCATGCGCATTGATTCAAAATATAAACTCTGTTTATTATTTGAACTTGCTTTTTCGGCATGGTCAAACAGAGAATCATCTAATTGTTCAAAGAAGCTAACAATTAAAGGTTTCATGTCTTTTGAAAACTGAGAATAGATAACAGGAAGAAGATCGCCAATATTATTCGACTTTAGTTTGCTTTCTAAGCTTACAATTTTATCTTTTTTCTCTATCATCTTTGGTGTTTACATAGGGGGTAAATGGTAAAAAAATTTATTTTATAAATCAATATTACCATAATAAGGTATGCTTATTGTGATAGCAATCACATTATTTAAAAAGTAAACCACTATTCATTGTAAAACATCTTAGGTTGATATGCAAAGACAATATTTTATACTGCCTTTCGTAATCCACGCAGATTAGGATGGATAGGTCAAAACATCTTATCTAATAACAATAAATCAGGGTTATGGGTTTACCATGCCTACCAACTGATTGTGCTCTATTTTGAATTTCTCTATATGTATTTAAATATCTTCATAAAAAAATAAGTTACAATATGAGTGTTTTCGTACTATTAACTATTCATTGATGAAAGATTTAGGAAAATTTCTGTTTATCTTATGTATAAGCTCCTGCTATTTAAGTGTGGCTTTAGCAAAGAGTGATTTACCAATAATCTACTTTAATGTAAATCACTGGCAAATTGACGCATCTTTTGGTAAAACAGTTATTGGAGACGTTGCTTTTGATGCCAAAGGAAGGCTTGTATTGGCAAGCAGTGCTGGTGTAAAAAAATTTAATGGACAAAAATTTTCAAAATTATTTTCTTATGATTCTCAAACAGATAGTAATAGTATTAGTCGCATTCAACTTGATTCCAAAAACCAATTATGGGGTATTAATCGCCATGGGTTAATACAGTTTCTATCAAATAAAACTCATGAGTTTAAAAAGCCAATTAGTTTTAATATCTATAGTGCTTTTATTATCAATGCAAATGATGAAATCTGGTTTGTAACGGATAAGAAACTTTATACATTGGTTGATAAAAAAATTTCTAATATTGCAATGCCTTTCAAAGCGACATCAGTGTCGTATTCACCGTATACAAATAATATCCTTGTTGGAACTGTGGGAAGTGTTGCCTTCCTAAATGATTCTGGTTCTCTTGTAAATCAAGTATTTTTTGAGGATAAAAACACAATAGTCTACAGTGTGTTTGCTCAAGCTGACAGTCGTTTAATTGTGGATACCAATCAAGGTGCTTATCTGATTGAAGAGGATAGTATCCAACCTTTTACTATTTTAAACCAATTAAAAGAGATACGTAAATTTTATCAAGACTCGAAACAGAACTTATGGATTGCAACAAACTACGGTATTTATGTTTTAAAGAATCACATATTGTATCAAGTCAATGTCAAGGATAATGAAAATACCAGAATAAGAGGTATTGTAGAAGACGAGTTTGGAAATATTTGGTTTGGCACCTGGTCAAAAGGCTTATATCGTCTAAAAGCTACTGAGTTTAAAGTCATTCCAAGTGAAATTGATCCCAGTGCTCTTTTAACAACGACAGATGGTGCGCTCTGGGTAGGTGGATTTGATGGAGCTAGTTATTATTTGGATAATAAGATAAAAAAAATATGGTTGGATGATATAGATGATAATTACGTTAAAGATTTTGCTGAAGGCTTGAATGGTAATATTTGGATTGCTTACAGAAATAATTTAGTTCGATTAAATAAGAATGGAATGCAACATGAAGCGATTGAAGAAATTGATACTTTTGGCTATTATTTTTTATTAAAAGATTTGGCAAATAATTTATGGGTAGGCACAACAGATGGAGTATTTGTAAAAGATCTAACTAAAAACACTGCCTTTGTTGCTGTTAAATTACCTAATAAAGAACAAATTCGAACAATTGATAAGTTGGGTAAAAAGCAGTTATTATTTGTAAGTAACGATGCTAATTATATCTATGAGAATGGAAACTTTATTCAAAATAATGTTACAAAAATAATTCCAAAAGACAATGCCTTATTGCGTTATGATAATAAAACAAAATCTATTTGGTATGTTTCTCCAGTTGAAAATACCTTGAATAAAATTCAGGATAATAAATTATTCACCTATAAACTCGATGAGATTCTTAGAAATTTTACTTTTTATAATATTGGGCTAGATACAAATAACAATATTATCCTTTTGACTGAAAATGGTATCTTGCGGGTTCGTCATCAGTGGATTAAGAATTACACACAAGAGTTACCTTTATTTTATGAAATGCTTGCCTTGCCAAGTAGTGAATACCCAGAATGCAACGGAGGTCATAATTCTTTACTAGTTGATTCAAATAAAAATATAAACATGACGTGTAAGAATATGGTTTTGGTTTTAAAATCAGATAGCGAAAATGCTAAGCTTAGGTATAAGATAAAACAGTTAGCAATTAATAAGATTACCATTGCGGACACCTCATATCATTTAAGTAGTGTGCCTAATAAATGGTCTCCTGACACGCGATCTTACGAGTTTTCTTTTTCAAGTAACTCAATAGATCAACTTTTACCCATTAAATACCGCTATAAATTAGAAGGCTCTGATAGAAGATGGCACTATGATAATAATCAGGGAAAAGTTAATTATATAGATTTAAAACCAGGTCATTATTCCTTTGAGGTGCAAGCAAGAACCATAAACAGTGCTTGGCAAAGTTCTGAATCAAGCCATTATAAATTTGAAGTTGAGCCTTATTTTTACCAAAAATCATGGTTTATTACCTTAGTTAGTCTTCTTGTTTTATCGTTATATTTTTTGAATAATTTCATTCGTGAAATGATGCATAAACGTGAAAACTTCAAACTATCTCATTTAGTAGAAGAAAAGACCAAGGAATTAAAAGAGGTTCAAAAAAGAGAGCTACAAAGAGAGCAGCAAAGCCGTCAAATATTAAATGCTGAAATTGAGACTAAAAGCAAAGAATTAGAAAAACAAATGTTGATTACCTTAGACAAGGAAAAACAACTGCAAGAAACGCAAAAAATGGAGATTATTGGACAGTTAACAAGTGGAATAGCTCATGATTTTAACAATATGCTATCTGTTATATTTATTGGTTCTGAAATTATAAAAAGAGATTTAGAAAAGAATAGCTCTGATCAGTATGAGAACATTAAATGGTTGAACAACATCTTGCTCACAGCTGAAAATTGCAAAGAAGTGATAGGACAGTTATTGAGTTTCACTCGTAAAGATAATGATAAAAACCAAATATTTTGTGTATATGATGCTTTATCGGATATTTTATCTTTAATAAAAATAGGTATCCCAAATGCAATACAGTTCAATATGAATTTTTCTACAGAACCAGCATTTATTAATGCAGATTTAAGTCAGTTTAATCAAATCATATTGAATTTAATTATTAATGCTCGAAATGCCTGTGGAGATTATGGTGAGATTACAATTACTACAGCAGTTATGAATAATAAGAATAGTGATTCATGTATCTCTTGTCAACAGTATCTTAAAGATTTCTATTTAGAGATTGTGATTTCAGATACAGGGACTGGAATTCATAAAGATCTGTTAGAACATATTTTTAAACCATTTTTTAGCACAAACTCTAATGCGGAGAGTACAGGAATTGGTTTGCATATAGTCAATACAAATGTCCATAAAATGAATGGTCACATACAAGTCTTACCTAATGATGATAAGGGGATGAGTTTTATTGTTTTGCTGCCATTGGTAAAACAACTGCCAATAGAGTCTACTTTAGCAGCACGTTCGAACTCTATTGAAAAAACACCTAAAAAGGTATTGCTAGTAGAGGATTCTTCTTCATTAATAGAGTTAATATCTTTAATTTTTGAGGAAAATAATATTAGTTATGATGTTGGCAAAAATGGTCTGGAAGGCATTGATTTATTCTTCCAAAATCCTGATAAATACGATTTGGTCTTGACTGATAACTCGATGCCAGAAATGAATGGAATTGATATGTCAAAACACATATTGGCTAAATGTCCTGATACAAATATTGTGTTATTAACCGGTGATATCAATGATGAAATTGTTGATACCTGTGCAGAAATTGGTATCAGTGAAATATTTTTAAAGCCAATTAAGTTCGATGAGCTAATAAAGCTGGTTAATTCATATACAAAAAAAATAACTAAACTCGAACATTAGTAGATTAATTGATATGATACCCAAAACATGGAGTATCTTCTAATAATAAAGCACCATATTTGCGATTTGGTTAGCGGAGAAATTAAATGAAAAATAACAGTATCGTCGTGACGGCGTTATACCATTTTGTCAGTCTTGATAATTACAAAGATTTACGTCAACCATTACTTGATGTCATGCTAGAAAATAATGTTCGTGGAACTTTATTGCTAGCCAGTGAAGGCATTAATGGAACTATTGCTGGTCTTAGAGAGGATACAGATAAAGTTCTTAACTGGTTACGACAAGATGAAAGGTTAAAAAATTTTGACAGCAAAGAATCCTTTACAGATTCCATGCCCTTTTATCGCACAAAAGTTAAACTTAAAAAAGAAATAGTAACCATGGGTATCGAAGGAATTGACCCAAAAAATAAAGTTGGACGTTATGTCAAGCCAGAGGATTGGAATGCTTTGATTAGTGATCCAGATACAATCCTTATTGATACAAGAAATGATTATGAGTACCAAATCGGAAGTTTTAAAAATGCACTCAATCCAGATACAAATACATTTAGAGAGTTCCCTCAATACGTGAAAGATAATTTGGATACTAAGAAACATAAAAAAGTGGCCATGTTTTGTACGGGAGGGATTCGCTGTGAAAAATCAACAGCTTATTTAATGGAGCAAGGGTTTGAAGATGTGTTTCATTTACAAGGTGGTATTCTTAAATACTTGGAAGAAGTTCCCAAAGAAGAAACTATGTGGGAAGGCGAGTGTTTTGTTTTTGATAACCGTGTTGCCGTTAATCATGACTTGGAAAAAGGGCAGTATGAACAATGTTTTGCTTGTCGTTATCCAATTACTCAAGAAGAAATGAACAGTGACAAATACCAAGAAGGTGTCAGCTGTCCGCACTGTTATGACACAGTGACTGAAGAACAAAGGACACGTTTTGCGGAGAGAGAAAAGCAGATACTTCTAGCTAAACAACGTGGTGAGGAGCACATTGGCGGAGATGTTAAGGATATTATAAAAAAGCGACATGATTTGAAGCTTAAAAAGAAGGAACAAGCCAGAAAGTATTCCTAATGTCTAGCTTTTATACTCAAAGAAAAACCTGAATGTGTTCTATATTATTAACCCGGCGGTATTATGCTGCCGGGTTAATATCAGATTTCCCTAAGTTCTCTGTTAAGTTATTTATAGTCTTGGTAGGATTTTTCTTCGACAAGTTCTGAACCCAGTAGAAGATTAACTTCTTTTTTGACTGCTGCGCGTTTATCATTTTCATAATATACACTGCGAGCAATTTGGATAAACTCGTCATCAAATTCTTTTTTAGATTCTTTTATACGAATATTGTCTTCGATGTTCCATAAACTTTGATTAACCTGTTTAAGTTGTTCTTTAAGTTGATTAATTTTAGACGAAGCGGTCACTTTGTCATTCCAGGTATTGGTTAGAATGGATAGTTCATGGCGAACATTTTTAAGTTTGTCTGCCGCTGTGATGTTTTGTTCTTTAATTTCTAAAATAGTGATTTTATCCAAAATTTCACCATAGGAAACGGGTGTATTAATTAAGCTCATTTTTAATCCTCTAAATCATCTGTGTCTAATTGACCGGTTAATTTTCTGCGTATATGTGACCATGAAATTCCTATACCAAGAATAGTTCCAACCACTATCAGTGCGATCCATGTTATTGCTGTTCTATTTTCAAGACTCATCCACCCTTGGTCAATAAATAGCCAAACAATGGTAGAACTCACTGCAGTTGCTAATACAATGCCCAAAACACCAATGGAGCGAAAGGTGGCTCGAATAAAGATGATATAAATGACAAGCATAACCAGAGAGGCCAATATTTTCAAAGGAAGCTGAACATTTTCAAAAGGAATTAACCAGTGAAATAGTGAGTAATGTGTAGGGTTATATGTTATTAAAACAATCAATACGGCAAACAACCACCGTAAAATAAAGCCACCTGCTTTCATACTGTATATCCTATTAACAAAAAATCAATTATACAAAATTTAAAATGATTAATTTAGTTAATCCCATTAAATTAAGAAAATGATTTCAATTTTCTCATTGATAACGTTAGACTGTAATTTCTTTAAATAATGCGGAACAGCATCACTTGATAAATATTTTTAAAAACAAAGCCATTTTTTATTTTCTCTTGGTGATAAGTTTGTACTTGTTTTTATATAGCCCGACCAACAAACTAAATGATTGGCAAAAGATTAAAGCGCGGGGGTATTTATCATGGGTTACTCGACCGAGTCCATTGACGTACTATGAGAGTTTGGACGGAATAATTGGCCTTGAATATGATATTTTGAGGCAATTTTGTGAGAAAAACGGATTAAAATTAAACACCATAGTCAGTCATTCTAATAAAGAATTATTTGCTTTGCTTTCTAAACATACTGTTGATGTTGCTGGAGCCAATCTGATAGCAACTCAAAAAAGATTATCTCAATTTTTAGCAACTACTGGTTATGATCAGACCTCAATAAAATTAGTCAGCTCTTTGAGAAAGGAAAAAATTAAATCTTTGAATAAATTACCTTCATTAAATGGTGAGGTATTGGCTCATTCATCTTATGTTGATATTGCTGAAGATTTAATTAAAAAATACCAAGCAGTCATAAGCTTTATCGAAAATAAAAGTTTATATGAATTGTTATTAAGAGTTGTTAATGGAGATAGTGACTATACCTTGGTTGACTCTAATATTTTGTCAGTCTATCGCCCTTATGTTCCAAATTTGCGTGTTGGAATTCAATTGACAGAAATAAAAGAAATTGTTTTTCTACTGCCTTCAACAGGAGATAATTCTGTAAAACATCACATTGATGAGTTTATTCAAGAGTATAAAAGGGCAGGGTATGTTGAACACTATAAAACAATTATTAATCAATCTCTCCCTCGTTCTAAACCTGCAGATACTGTTCAATTTCTTAAAAACTATAAAAATAGGTGGGAGAATGTCAAAAAATATATTTATGATGTTGCAAGTAAATATAACGTAAGTCCCATTTTGTTGGGAGCAATCAGTTATCAAGAATCTCACTGGAATGCTAAAGCTGTTTCACCAACCTTGGTTAAAGGCATCATGATGTTGACAAAAGAAGTGGCAAAAGAACAAGGTGTAACTGATAGACTTGATTTAGTGCAATCATTGGAAGGTGGAGTTAGGCATTATCTCAAAACCCTAGAAAAAATACCGAAAAGGATTAATCAGTCTGATCGAGTTAAATTTGCTTTAGCTTCTTATAATATTGGTTTTGGCAATCTCGAAAAAGCACGCATACTGGCACAACAGTCTGGGAAGAATCCAGATTCTTGGCAAGACGTTAAACCTTTTTTAAAACAATTAAATGAAATATCTCATGTTGATGGAGAAACAGCCGTTAAATATGTGGAAAATATCCAAGTCTATAAAAATTTGTTACAGTGGAAAGAACAACAATAAGTGATGATATTTCTGGATTTGGGTAAAACACGCTATTATGAGGATATATTTTTAATTTTTTTTAATTTAATGATAGAATGCTATAAAAGACTAATAGTTTAAATCATATGAAATTTAAAATTGGACACGTTACCCATACAGGAATCAAGCGAGATCATAACGAAGATACTTATGGCGTGAGTAACGATTTGAACTTATGGCTGGTTGCCGATGGAATGGGTGGACATGACCATGGAGAGCTTGCTAGCGCTATGGCGCGAGATTCTGTTTTACATTTTTTGAATAATAATGAGTCACTTAAAGACAGCATCTTAAAAGCAAATCAGTCAATTATTGATAGTTCTTATGAACGTGGTGGTGATTTGCCAATGGGAACAACTATTGTTCTGCTTCAAATAAAAAACAATAAATATTATGCGGCTTGGGTTGGTGACAGTCGAATTTATAAATGTTCGAATAATCAGTTGCAATCAATATCTACCGATCATTCTTATGTTCAAGAATTAGTTGATCAAAACTTAATCACTCTTGAGCAAGCACGCACTCACCCGCACAGAAATGTCGTCACTCAGGCATTAGGTGTAACTGATAATTCTGAAATCAAAGTATCACTCAAAAGTGGTAATGTTGCTGTTGGTGATAAGTTTCTTTTATGCAGTGATGGATTATCCGAAGAAGTTGAGGATAATAAAATAGAAGAAATTTTATCAAAAAATATTCATCCACAAGAAATTGCCGATCAATTGACTATTGCTGCACTCAAATCTGGTGGTTCTGATAATATTACTGTTCTTGTAATTGAAGTTGTTTCTTAGCCTTTTGCCACTGTTGTGGTGAGTTAGTGTTAAGGAATAACTCTTCCTCAAAATCATGCTCAATAATTGTTGTATTGAGTTGTTTAAAAAGCTGATTCAATGACAGTTCTTTATGTTCTATTTGTGTATTGATGATAGTACGTATTTTTTCCGTATTTGTTAAAATAAAAGGAAATTTATAATGAGCCAAGTGGCTTAAATCACGCTTATGATTTTCGATTAAATGAATCAGCACTTCCACCTGAAGTAAAGGCATATCCACAGGTACAAATAGAATATCTTTATAAGGTGTTAAATGCGTTAAACACGAAATTATGCCTCCTAAAGGTCCGTGGTTTACATGCAAATCTTTAATACCATTTGGACCACTTTCAAAGACTTTTTGAATTCCTGTTTTTTTTAGCAAGTTTTTTGTTTTTTCTAACAATGTTTGATTGTTGAAAGTCAGTTGGGATTTGTCTGTTCCCATTCGTGAAGATAATCCTCCTGCTAAAACAACTCCTGCAATATCTTGCATTACAAGACCATTTGATTTGGAGTCATAGGAGCAATGTTTATCAGTTCTCCTTTATTTATATGCTCACAGCCCTCAGGTAAAATCAACCAACAATTGGATTGAGCAAATGAACAAGATTGATACGAGCCTTGATCCATAAGCATTTCTACACACAATTGACCTTTTTTATCAATGTGAGCTTGTGCTTTAGCAAAGGTGCGAAAACCTTTCTTCTTTGAAATGTCGGAGCATACTTTAGCAGTGAGCATTTTCTCCTCAGGAAGTTGAAGCATTGTGCGTATAAATGGAGAGACAAAAAATCGCATACCAGCTGCTGCTGCAATTGGATTTCCAGGCAAGCCAAAGTAAATAATTCCATTAGGTAGCTCTGCAAATAATATGGGCTTTCCTGGGCGTATTTTTGCTTTATGGAAATGAATTTTGGCTCCGCGAGCACGTAAGGCTTGTGGAATAAAATCATATTTCCCCATGGAAACAGCTCCTGTTGAAAAAATAATTTTCACTTGCTTAGCAATGGCTTCATCTATCAGGGTATTAAAGGCATCGATATTGTCTTTGCAACGACCAACAAAAACAGGATCACAATTGAGATTATGCGAATAGGATTTTAAAAAAGGTTGATTAGAGTTGAAAATTTTACCAGAAGTTAATGATGATGTGGTTTTTTTAGCCAGTTCATTACCAGTTGACAAAATAGCAACTTTTACTTTCTTTACAACTTCAACGTGCTTAATACCTACTGTTGCCAATGCCATAATATGCTGTGATTGAATGATAGTGTGTTTGTTGGCTACCACTTCATTAATGCGGTAATCAGTGCCGAGCTTTCTAATATTTCGACCCTTGTGAACAGATTCTGTGATAGTAATTGATTTATGGTCATTTTGTTCATTAATGCTGACGTTTTCTATTTGAATGATGCCATCAAATATGTCTGGAACAGGGGCTCCAGTCATGATTTCCCATGCTAAATGTTCTGTTTTTGCGTTAATTTCTTGGCAATCACCTGCTTGAATACTTCCAGATACAATAAGTGTGATGCTTCCCTTGTTTTCAATAGCTTCATTTACAATCTTTGTTTGAACTGCAAAACCATCCATTGCTGAGTTATTGAAACTGGGAACATTTATCGGTGATAAAATATCTTCAGACAATAAGCGATTGCTCGAATTTTCTAAATTACATGTTTCACTTGAGTTAATGAGGTGCTGGCTGGCGACTTGTTTAATTAGTTCCAGTGCTTCGGCATAGGGTAATAATTTATTTTTATTCATGTTATTTAAATCGGCATTCTAAATGGTTGTTTTTAAATTGACAATGTATTGATAGGTTTTCGTCGCAGTAATGACAGAGCATTTTAATGTCTTTAATTTGAATCTGATGTTTCTCTGAAGATAAACCTCTGTTTTTGAATGACTTTAATGAGCGAGAAAATGTTTCGGGTTTCATGTCAAGTAATGATGCAATAATAGTTTTTTCGTAAGGCAATAGTATTGTGTTAGGGTTTTTTTGTTCAATAAATTGCTTGAGCAAAAACCAACCAACTCTCTCTTTAGAGGATTTTAATCGATTATTGTCAATTTGACTTAAGTAGCTACGAGAGGTTTGC
>JALWML010000437.1 GCA_027083915.1 Lysobacterales bacterium
CAAACATTTTCTATGGACTGGTGATAGCATTGGAGTTATGGGAGATATGGATGAAATTGATGAATTTGCTAACACTTATAATTTAGTTAAAACCAATGGATTCAAAGTCTTTAAACACACATTTAACGAATCCAACGCAGGGTTTTCTGAAGCGGTAATTGTTCCTGGTTCCCGATTTTTAGGTAAAAAACTAACTGACTTTCACTTTAGACAAGAGTTTGGTATTACCATTGTTGCCATTTCACGTGGAGATGAAATCTTTCGCGGTGAAGAGATGTATTCTATCACCTTACGCTTAGGAGATACCTTTGTGATTTATGGTGGTTGGCGCGATCAAGCAGGTTTGACCAAATCTCGAAATGTTGCATTGGTCGGTGATATTCCGAGTGAACTCGAACGTCCGCAAAAAGTCCCTCATGCGATTTTCTTTTTTGCTATCGCTTTAGGCTTAGTCATATTTACCGATTTAAAATTATCTATCGCGCTTTTGACTGGTGCAATTGGTATGATTATTACCGGTGTTATTCATATTGATGAAGCTTATCGCGCAGTTAGCTGGAAAACTGTTTTTCTACTAGCGAGCTTAATCCCGTTGGGTTATGCCATGGAACATACAGGTACAGCAGCTTGGGTCGCACAAAAAACCATTGCAGGACTTGGTGATGTCAACCAATACGTCTACCAATTGGCTATCGCCGTGCTTGCAACGATATTTTCATTGGTGATGTCTAATGTTGGTGCGACGGTATTGTTGGTACCATTAGCGATTAATATCGCGCTTGAAACGGGTGGAAATCCTGCTGTATATGCTCTTATCGTAGCCCTTGGCACTTCTAATGCCTTTATCCTTCCCACCCACCAAGTCAGTGCCTTGATTATGGGACCCGGTGGTTATAAAGTTAAAGATTTCTTACGGGTCGGTTCTTTGATGTCCGTTATTTTTATTGCTGTGATGTTATTAGGTGTTAATTTATTTATCAAATAAATGCTACAATGGTCGACTGATTAAAATTTTACGTGAACATGCTGCAAATACCTCTTGCATTTAAAGGACCTGCTAAACAAATTGAATCACTTTTTTCTGAAGAGCTGGTTTACCAAGCTTTACAGCTTATTCTTGCCGATAATCTTATTCATTGGCAACACGATGAGTTATTAGAAACAGTCAATGGCGTTATTGAAGATAAAGGACATTTACATAAACTAAGCATTAACTGGCCCATTGATTCAGACATTGCATTAGGAACGTGCCCGTGTGAAATGCCTAAGCCATGCGTTCACCTCTGCGCAATGATTATTGAATCAAAAGCACGAATTGACCAACTCCCTCCTTTTACAGGACAATTACAAGCCAATCGAAATATACAACAAACATTAGCTACATGGATTAATCAACAAACCCATGACCCCTACCCTAATATGGCACGTCATCGTTTAGTCTATTTTTTAGATACCGATGAGAAAGAAAAAAACTTCACTATTTCTTTGCATAAAGCCTATTTGAGCAAAGATGAACGCTACGCCACTAAAGCGCAACTGGATAGCTCATTATTGCAACAAAAACCCTTGCCTAAGTTTGTCAGCTTAACTGATAAGATTATTCTGAACAGACTACAAAGAAACAACATAATCAAGCAACATTCTTTTGAATTAGTAAATAAAAGAGATGATGAATTACTCAAAAACATCCTGCAAACTGGCAGATGCTTCTGGAAAAACTGCTATCGCCCTGCTTTACAGTTTGAAACTTCATCGCAAATTACTAACAAAATGGTTAAAATTTTAGATTCTGCTTATATTTCAATCTACCAAAACTTAGTGGTATTTAAGCCCAAAGACTCGACACCACAAAAGCCTCTTAGGATTAATCCAAAGCAAAAAATTACACCCAAATTAGTGATTCAAACCGATGAAATAAGCATTCCACTTGCCTATGAAAAAATCATTAGTCTGGACATTGGCAAAATCAGTTTTAGTCAAGGGCAAATAGTTTTTAGTTTTGAAGATTTATCGACAGGTAAAGTAGTTGCAGATAGTGAATTGATTAATCGCTTAGCAGGTTTTCTGCGTCAAATAGAGAAATTAGATGCCTTGCAAGCCCATTACGAATTGGCATTATTGGATAATTACCACATCAATGACCGTTATTTAGGTGGCAATTTATCTTCTTATGCCACACTCATTTGTGCACTAAAGGAAGAAGGATGGATTATCGAAATTGATGACAGTTTTCGCCTTAATCAAATTAAAGCAGACCAGTGGTATGCTGAACTGAAATCAGAAGAAGATAAAGATTGGTTTGATTTAGAATTGGGGGTAAAAATAGATGGGAAAACCGTTAATATCCTCCCTTTTTTAGTCAAATCCATCAAATCAGGCAATTGGCAACAAAGCAATAATGAAAACTTTTCATTAAAACTATCTGATGGCACAAATGTCAGTATTGAACACAACAGCATTAAACAAATTTTATCAACCTTAAGTGAGCTCTATGATGATAAATCACTGAATAAACAAGAGGGTTTAACACTTGCCAACAGTCAAATCATCCGACTTAATCAATTGCAAAAATCATTAAACCAAAATAATGACAACAAAGAAATTCAATGGCAAGGCGACACTTGGTTACAAGATAAAGCTAAAGAATTAGCTGGCACTATTGGCTTACAACTCATTACGCCTCCAAAAAACCTTAAAGTTACTCTTCGGGATTACCAAATCACTGGATTGTCGTGGTTACAATTTTTGAGTCAACACACACTGGGTGGCATCTTAGCTGATGATATGGGCTTGGGGAAAACGCTACAAGTGCTTGCACACCTTTTGACAGAAAAAAATAATGGCAAACTTAACTCACCAAGCTTAATTGTTGTACCCACCTCTCTTTTAAGTAATTGGCAAAGTGAAATTCAAAAATTTACCCCAGATTTAAGTTGCCTACTATTAGTTGGATCTAATCGCCACCAGCTTTATGACAATTTGGGCAACTTTGATATTGCCATTACCAGTTATGGCATCATGAGTCGAGATATTGAAGTTTTATCCAAAACTGATTTTCACCTATTGATTCTTGATGAAGCCCAAACCATTAAAAACGCCAAAACTCGCGCAGCACAATCGGCATCAAAAATACCCGCTAAACAC
>JALWML010000438.1 GCA_027083915.1 Lysobacterales bacterium
ACATCTACAGGAGTACCAATTAATCTGTCTAATAGCACACAAATTGGAGCTGGCAGTTTGATTTTTCAAAGTGTTTCCGCAAATGGAACTACCTCAGCAATCACTCTTAATAATACAGGAGTAGGAAATTTTATAATTACAGGAAATGGTGGTGTTTGTACATTAGCAAGTACGGCATGTTCTGGAGGAACAATTCAGAATACTACTAATGAAGCTATTCTATTAACTAATGTCAATGGCTTTAGTGCTAATTTCTTAAGAATTAATAACAGTGGAAATGCTAATAACGAAAGTGCAATTGAAACCATAAACCAAACAGGTAGTTTCACCTTTAACAATTCTATCATAGAAAATGCCGCTGATGATGCCATTGAAATCAATTATACAGCTGCCTCAACTTTAGCGAGTTTAAACATCACTAATTCTCAGTTTGAAGGCATTGGTGATTTCCCGGGCGGTGTTTTTAATGTCGCAGCAGGTAATAATTTTGCAGGAGCTGCACTTGATATAAATATTAGCTCTAATGCTACGGTAACAGCAATGGATTTATCGAATCTACTGATTAACAATTTTGATGGTAGAGCAATTAGTGTTGATGTCGGTACATCAACTCAAGGTGGAAACTTAACAGGAACAATAGCCAATGTAACAGCCAGCGGTATCGGAACCTTAGGTATTTCGGTTGTTGGTGATGGTACGGGTGTGGCAAATGTCATTCTTAAAGATTCATCAATTTTAAATGTCGATAACTCTGCTGCATTGGTTGGGGAATCCAATGGTAATGCCAATGTGACACTTGCTGTTGCACGAGTGACAACTCAAGTTGTTAACGAATCCTTCTTTTTTGTTAGCTGTGATTACTTGCTCAATGATGGAAATGTTATTTCAGATAATCCTCAATTTTCCGTCACATTAGATAGTACAACGTGCTCAGATGCAGCAGATGGTTATGCTTTGCAAGCTGTTTCAAGAGGTAGCCAGGGAACGATGCATTTTCGAGAGACCAATAATACCATAACAACAAATGCTGGTAGTTTTAGTTACGGATCATTTGTTGGAGCAGGAAATGGTACAGCAGGCGAGACCGATACAATATGCAGTAATGTTTCTGCAAATGACAGCGATGGTGACAGTGGTCAGGCAGGTATTGCAACCTTTATGTATGCAGGCACAACCCACCAAATTGAAGGTTTAACAGGCAGTGGAAGCAATCAAGCCAATGTAGAAACTTATATACAAACAAACAATCCATTATCATTGCCAGCAGCATTTGCTGATGGTGATTATACGGGAGTCATATCTTATTCAGCTGCCACATGTAACACGCCAACTGTTCCAGCTTTATAAAACCACTAAAAGAGGAGATACAATTATGTCAGAACCATTTTTAGCCGAAATTAGAATTGTCGGCTTTAACTTTGCACCAAGGGGATGGGCATTTTGTGATGGGCAGATACTGCCAATTAATCAAAATCAAAGCCTTTATTCTTTGCTTGGTACGACTTATGGTGGCGATGGTACCACCAGTTTTGCGCTACCAGAAATGCGAGGGCGTACACCCATACATGTTGGTAATGGGCATACTCAAGGGCAGAAAATAGGTGAAGAAACACACACCGTAAATGAAGCTGAAATGCCTGCTCATACTCATGTGGCTATGGCATCCAGTGTTGATACAAATGTACCCGTTCCTGCTAATAATATGTTAGCAAAAACATCATCTGAAGTATATGGTGCATTTGCAAATCCAGTGGAGATGAATCCAGCTTCGATTAGTCCAAGTGGTGGAGGGCAGGGGCATGAAAATATGCAACCCTTCATTGCACTAAATTATTGCATAGCTTTACAGGGATTATTCCCTTCACGTAATTAAACAGGAGAAATACAATGTCAGAACCATTTGTCGGAGAAATCCGAATGTTTGCGGGAAACTTTGCTCCGCGTGGCTGGGCTTTTTGTGATGGGCAATTGCTAGCAGTCTCACAAAATGATGCTCTTTTTAGTTTGTTAGGAACAACATATGGAGGGGATGGAAGAACCACTTTTGCTTTACCAGATGTACGGGGAAGAGTTCCGGTGCATGCAGGCACAGGCCCAGGCTTGTCCCAAAGAAGATTAGGTACAAAGGCAGGTGCTGAAAACGTTACCTTGACAACAAATCAACTCCCTTCTCATGGACATACTTTGTCTGCTAGTGGAGCATCAGCTGATAGCACTAATGCTGCTGGGCAGGTACTTGCAAAAGTGACAGGTGCAAATTTATACAGGGCAAATGGTGGGCAACAAAGCTTGAATACCGCAGCAATTAGTGCAACAGGCGGCAGTCGCCCACATTCAAATGTGATGCCATTTCTCTGTGTTAACTATATTGTCGCACTTTTCGGTATTTACCCATCACGTAACTAACCCACTTGGAGAATTATTATGTCAGAACCATTTATAGCAGAAATTAGAATATTTGCCGGTAATTTTGCCCCAAGAAGTTGGGCATTTTGTAACGGACAATTATTACCTATTTCTCAAAACACGGCTTTATTTTCACTCATAGGCACGACTTATGGTGGAGATGGTCGTACCACAACAGCTTTACCTAACTTACAAGGCAGAGCTGCCATGCATCCCGGACGAGGTCCAGGATTATCTGCTCGTCAATTAGGAGAGTCAGGCGGAGCTGAAACCACAACATTATCTGAGGCACAAATGCCCTCTCATAGTCATGGTTGGCAAGGTGTTGTCAACCCTGCAAACGACGATGAACCTGAAGATAAATTTGTCGCTAGAGCTACAGGTATGGGGGCTTATACCGATAATAGCAATGCTAATGTTTCTATGGATCAGAATACCTTATCGAGTACTGGTGGTAACCAACCTCATAATAACATGCAGCCATTAATCGCAATAAATTTTATCATTGCACTACAAGGCTTATATCCTTCAAGGAGTTAATAAAATGAAAAGAAGAAATTTTACTCAGTCATTATTGGTTGGGGCAGGTTTATCTAGCTTACCACTAGGCGTATCATTTGCGAAAACATCGTTACAGGAAAATTTGCAAAGATATGAAAAAATAAATACCAGCGAAGGGATTGTTTTAAAGCTACATAAAAAAATCAATCCGACCAAAAACAAAGATCATAAACAG
>JALWML010000439.1 GCA_027083915.1 Lysobacterales bacterium
TAGAGATTCATCGAAGTCACATTTTAAAGGATTTGACTGACCTGTACCTCGTTGATCAACAAGAATCACGTCTCTATCTTTTAAAATTCCATGAAAGGCAGGAGAGACTCCAGGATAAGATTCAACAGCTGATTGACCTGGTCCTCCAGCTAACATAATGACCGCATCTGTCTTCTTCTTAACCGACTTGCTGCGAATAACGGCAATATTTAAGTGAATCATGCGAGATGGATTTTCACGGTTCTCTGCCACTGACAAAGTACCGCATTCTGCTTTTACTTTATTGGCACTATTTTCAGGGCCAATTCGGCACTCGGTTAATTCAAGAGCGCTGACTTGTAAGCCCAGAAATGTTGCACTAATAGCAGCGATAAATTTAATTTTTTTCATTTTTCCCTTACTTGGTTTTTTTACTCAACGATATTATGCCAAATTTTGTTAAACAAGACAGTGCTAATAGTCACTATTTCACACCTGTGTTAAAATTTAAAATTTTAATAGCAATAAAATGACACAAGGTTTTCGATATTTTCTTTTGATAGTTTATTTTCTCAGTCTTTATGGCTGTGAAAAGCAAAAAGAAGTAACCAATATTGCTGTTGCCAGTAACTTTGAAAAAACTTTAAAAATAATTATTGAACGTTATAAAGAGATTCACCCAAAAAGCACTATTAACATTATATCAGGTGCATCTGGTGTTTTGACCAATCAAATTTTAAACAAAGCTCCTTTTGATTTGTTTTTATCAGCAGATAACAAAAAACCCCAACTCATTTTTAACCAAAACCCCCAACTTACCCAGCCTGTTATTTATGCAATTGGTCAACTAGCCTTATGGATACCTCAAAGCAAAGAACGCAATCGCTGCATCAATACCTTAAGCAAAGTAAAAAGTCTAGTTATTGCCAATCCCAAAACTGCACCCTATGGCGCAGTGTCAGAAAAAATATTAGCCAATCATTTCATTAATGTTGAGAAAACCATTCATGCTGCCAACATTGCTCAGTCTTTTTTATACACAAAAAATAAATTTGCCGAGGCAGGCTTTGTCGCTTATTCCATGTTAAAAGGCACTGACGAAGGTTGCCAACAACTCTTTCAACATCGAGAATTAAGTCAATCTATGATATTACTCGATGAAAAAGCCAAAGATATCTATAACTTTATATTATCTGAAGAAATTCAAAAACTCATTGAGGAGTCAGGCTATAATACAATGACTTCACAAGTGTTGATTACTACTAAATTTAAGAAATGATGTCCGTTGATCTAACCTCTTTATGGCTTAGCTTTAAGCTGGCTAGCATAACCGTAATTATTTTGCTTATAATTGGTATACCTCTAGCAAAATGGCTGGCATTTTCAAAACATAAATCAGTGCCATTTGTGACATCAATAGTGGTATTGCCTTTGGTGTTACCACCAACTGTTTTGGGGTTTTATTTATTGAGTGTTATGCGTAATGAATCGTGGCTAGGTTCTTTATTTATAAAATTAACGGACTCTCAGCTTATCTTTAGCTTTACTGGCTTGATCATTGCCTCTGTCGTCTATTCCTTGCCTTTTGTGGTGCAACCTATGGTCAATACCTTTAATAATATTGGCGAAGATACGGTTAAAACTGCACAATCCATTGGTGCTAATAAACGCACAATCTACTGGAAAATCATTTTACCTTTGTCAAAAAAAGGCATTATCTCAGCGGCTATATTAGGTTTTGTGCACACCCTTGGGGAATTTGGTGTAGTGTTAATGGTAGGTGGCAACATACCCAATCAAACCCGAGTTGTTTCAATCGAAATATTTAACCATGTAGAAAACCTAGAACTACAACAAGCCAATCAACTTTCATTAATTTTACTTGTCATTTCATTTGCAGTCATTTTATGGATGAATTTTAACAATAAAAGTAGCCAAGTACTCACATGAAAATAGCCATCACTTCAAAGCGACTCAAATATAATTATCAGCTTCAATGTACAGATAAGGGCATTGTTGGTGTTTATGGTATTTCAGGCAGTGGTAAATCCAGCTTGCTTGATGCCGTCGCTGGTTATCATCGAGATAGACAAGGGTTTGTTGAGTTTAACAAAAAAGAACTCAAAGGCATTATTAAGTGCAGCTACATGAATCAACACCCAGTTCTTTTCCCTCATTGGACAATAGAAGAAAACCTTGATTTTGTCTTAGCTCATGGAATGCAAGATAAAAACAAAAGAGACCAATTATTGCAACAACTCAATTGTGAAAAATTACTGCCGATGTACCCTGGCCAACTTTCAGGAGGAGAAAAACAGCGTATCGCCTTTGTGCGTGCCTTATTACAAATCCAAGAAAATAGCTTGGTCATGCTTGATGAGCCTTTTTCTGCTTTAGATGCAAAAATGAGGCGAGTTGCACTTAATTTACTCATCCAATATAAACAAAGGTGTTTGATTCTATTGGTTACCCATGAAATATCTGAACTGTATCAACTAGCTGACGAATTAGTGTATTTAAAAGGTAGCAAGGTCAGTTATCAAAATACGATTGAAGAAGCCATGTCGAGTTCACATGAGACCTTACCAATTGCGAGTAAAGTTATTATCAAAGACCAACAACTTATTGTTTATGCCGAAGATGTCAGCATATCACTAAATAAAAACAGCAATTCAAGCATTTCATACCAATTAGAAACCGTTGTTGTTGCCATTGATTCAGATAAAACCACTGCCATAGTCAAACTAAAATATACAGAAAATAGCACAGAACAGTTTATCTATGCTCGGTTAATGAGTGACTCCATAACAAAATTGGATTTAGTGATTAATAAACAAGTTGTCGCTTGCTTTAAATGCTCTAACTTTATTAACCCGGCGGCATAATACCGCCGGGTTAATATTACTTAATAACAAAAGCCGCTTTCTTCTTGCGTACAGGTGGTGAAACATATTTTTCACGTCTGATTTGTGGTACGGGCATTCCAGCTTCTTTTAATAAACCAAAGGCATCATCGACCATCGCTGGATTTCCGCACAAATAGGCGACATCATTCTCGGCATCAAATTTGAGGGTTTCAAGATAACTTTGTACATGTCCTTCACGGTTAAATTCCGAAGGATTATCTAATTTTACTCGACTCAAACAACTAATA
>JALWML010000440.1 GCA_027083915.1 Lysobacterales bacterium
TGCCCTTCCTTATGGAACCAATGCTGGCAATGGCTTTCATATCAACCTCGGTGAAAATGGCATGAACCTACTGGACATAGCAAGCAACCTCAAAGGCTCCATTATGCATGTAGAAATAATTTACGGGATTATATTTGCTGCTGTTTTCGTTGCCCTATCAATTTGGGTAAGAAGGTATAGAAATACAACCTAATTTGATTTAGAATGAACACTTATAAAAAAAGCGACACAACTGTCGCTTTTTTGTTTTGAGAATTTATTATGGCTCGTCACCTAAACTTATACAAACTAAACAACTTTGAAATGCGACACGGAGCAATCCTTGACGGTGCGACACTTGCCTATGAAACATGGGGGCAGCTGAATAAGAAAAAAGACAATGCTGTATTAATTCTAACGGGATTATCAGCTGATTCCCATGCAGCCAGTCACGATGAAGATGATGTGGATGGCTGGTGGGAGTACATGATTGGCTCAAGTAAAGCCATTGATACTGACAAATGGTTCGTTATTTGTGTCAGTTCTTTGGGTTCTTGCAAAGGATCTACTGGACCCTGTTCCCCTGAACCTGTTACCAAACTCCCCTACAAATTTACCTTCCCCGACCTTACACTTGAGGACATTGCCAACTCTTCATTTGAAGTTGTGCAATCATTAGGCATCAAAAAACTCGCCTGCGTTATAGGACCGTCTATGGGAGGCATGAGTGCACTGGCATTAATCTTACAACACCCAAATGCGACCAAACACATGATTAATATTGCTGCTGGGTGTCACTCTCAACCTTTTAGCACTGCCATTCGTTCTTTGCAACGTGAGGCAATACTCAATGATGTTAACTTCAATGGTGGCAACTACTCTAGCGAACAATGGCCAACCCAAGGCATGAAACAAGCCCGAAAAATTGGCATGCTATCTTACCGTTCTTCTCAAGAATGGAAAGAACGATTTCCTCGCTCATTACGGCAACGTCCAAGCAAACCATTTGGCATAGAATTTCCAGTTGAAGGCTATTTGGAGTATCATGCAGAAAAATTCGTGCATCAGTTTGATCCAATCAGTTACCTATACTTATCACGTGCAATGGACTGGTTTGATGCTTATGACCATCACCATTTAGACAACCAAAATCCGTTTGAAGCAATAAAAATGGAGTCAACATTAATCATAGGCGCACAAACAGACTTTCTGTTTCCTCCCGAACAACAACACGAAATCGCACAACTTTTCACTCAAATTTCATGCCCCACTCAACTCGAAATCACAAATTCTATCCAAGGACATGATGCTTTTTTGGTCGATAAAGAAAATTATTCAAGGCTTGTGGGTTATTTTTTAAGTCAGATATATTAATTAAGAGCTGCTTTTATTTTTTCTAACAATGCCTGATTCTGTGCTGTCCAGCCTTCATGGTATATGAGTTTAGCTTTGTTTAAAACACTTAGGGCTTCAATGTTTTTACCTAATTTATGCAATGCAGCCGCTTTTAGATCCAAGTATGGATTTGGATGTGGATTGTATTGCTCCAAACTATTTAAAATTTCTAAAGATTTTTTAGGATTGCTTATAAGGTACACTTCTGCCAATTGATTTTGAGCATCGGTAAATACCTTCATATCATTTTGGTTTTTTACTTGTTCAGAAACTTTTTTCAGTATTTCAATCGCTTTTTTATCTTCATGCAACTGCTTATAATAACGCCCTAAAAACAAATCCATATATACTTGAAACCGTTCAAACCCCTTTTCTTTAATTAACGCAGAGCGTTCATCCCAGGCAGCTTTAAAGTTTTTGGTATCTTTTTCTAACAATAACAATTCCAATTGAATAAAGCCATTGTTTAGTATCATAGAATAATTTTTAATTTTCTTTGCTATAGTTAATTGCTTATCAATCTGTTCCTGGGCATAGGAAAAGTCATAACGATTCATTGCCAAGATGGCATCAAAATGTAAAAAATATAAACGTAGATTATCAGAGTTAAGATTTTCTGCTATCTCACCTAAACGTTGATTGACTTCTCTGGCTTCACTTAATTGACCGCGTAGATTCAATATAGTCACCAATGTACTCAAGCCTTTAGCAATTTGTTCTTTATTATCAGTCAACTCCATGACTTGTATCGCTTTTTTCGTTAAAGAAACCGACTCTTCCCATTGGTTTTGTAGCAATTTATTTTGTGCCATTTCATTGAGTGCAAGCACTTGCTGTTGTATATCCGCAGCTGATTTAGCATAATCATAGGCTTTGCTAAATAATGCAAAAACCTTATTGTCATTGGCATTGGCAGACAAAACTCTGGCTTGTCCGTAATAGCTTTGCGCATAAATACTCGGGTTAATAAGTTCATCGACATTGGCAATAGCTTGTTTGAATGCTTTCATGGCATTTTTTTGATTACCCATTGCAGCAAATGCTTGACCAATAAGTAATTGTATTTTAGCTTTTTTAATCTCGCTTATATTCAAATTATGGGCTTGGTAATTTTTCAAATCATCAATAACTTGTTGGTATTGATTTTTTATCAGTTTTAACTCCGCCAACTTCAATTCAATTTCAGTTGTAACTTTTTTATAAGCATTAGTTGCTTTTAATGCATTAAGTTGTGCTAGAGCCTCATCGTACTGCTTTAGCGAAATCAGCACATCTACCAATAATAAACGGGCTTGATAATAATCTTCTTTTTGTGATAATAATTGTTCTAATAGAGCCTTAGCTTGTTTTAGATTTCCAGATTTATGCAGTCCTAATGCCTTAATATAGAGTGCATCAATGGGATTTTTATCAACACTTTTAGGGTGTTGAATTTCAGAAATGACGTGAGCTTGTTTGTTGACTAATTCATCTATAGAACTCGCACTCAATACTGTTTTTTCTTGGTAATTAATGCCATTAGACAACTCAATAGTTGCCTCATATATGTCACCATTTTTTACAACATTTGAGCGTAGAACAATTAATTCATCTTCAATTTTCCAGTGCTTTTCTACTGCTTGTTGTGTGGTGAAGCTGGTTTCATCAAAGATTAAGTCCCCTTCTGACTCCAGATTGTTATAAGTCGTTTTAAACAAAGACTTCATGCCTTTTTTTTCAATTGTATTGATTGAAT
>JALWML010000441.1 GCA_027083915.1 Lysobacterales bacterium
CTCGTATATAGAGTATTTTTGATAGAATTGTCATGGCTAAATAAAATGGTCAAGTCATAGTTTGACTTGACCATTTTTAAAATTAAAAAGCTGGTTTATTTATCTGCAACCCATTGACCATCCTTTTTAACCATTTTGACATCTTGGTTAAAAGTTTCACCTAAAAATTTATAAGCCATTTTCATAGTAGCGGTATCACCGTTAGTTTGTACATCGGATACATCAATTGAATTTAAAACATCATCCAGTGAAATTCCGTATGCATTCATGATGTTTTTTACGCCGCCCATAACAATACTAGCCTTATTCATGGCATCATCAAAAGACATGTTTTGTAATTCATCCAGTGATTTCATGTTAAGGCTTTTAGCTGTATCAACAGCAGCAGTAATGGCTTTACGTGTCACTTCTTCACTTAAGATATCATTTTCACCAACAAAATCCATTATCGCATTGATTGCTTTGGTGGCTGTTTCTTTTTGATCAGCAGGAATCTCTGTGCTTGTTTGAATAGCAGAAGAAGCCATGCCCTTACCCATCATTAACATCATAGGCAATTGAGCGCGTGCTTGCTCAAGTTGTGGCGTTGCCATTGCCATTAACTGATCAACCGCACCATCTGAGGTTAACATACCCATCACCTGTGCAAATTGTGCTTTATCAGACTCTGAAGGAGACATTTTGGCATTTTCGAACTCTGCTACGGCTTTTTCATACATTTCAGGGCTCATACTGGCTTGCATTAATGCCTTAATATCATTGTGTTTTAGTGACTCAACAACAGACATCAATGCCCCATCTGGTTTTGATGTATCAAGCTTTGCTATTGCATTTGAAGCCGATGAACCAGAAGATGAGTCTCCTCCACATGCTTGCAATAAAGTAAAAATTAAAGCAAGTGTAAATAATTTAATTTGATTTTTCATTTGTAAAGTTTCCATTAGTTAATGTTTCAACTGTCTATTATCTCTTATGAGTATTGCTTAACTCAATTAAATGCATGAATTTATAAAATATATCGGGATAAATCTTCATCTTGAGCCAACTCAGATAAGTTTTTATCCACATGAGCGGCATCAATGATGTATTTCTCACCGGATTTATCAGCACATTCAAAAGATATCTCATCCAACAAACGCTCAAGCACCGTATGAAGACGTCTGGCACCGATGTTTTCTGTTTTCTCATTGACAGAGTAAGAAACCTCGGCAATTTTTTCAATGCCATTTTTGGTAAACTCTAACTCAACGTTTTCTGTACCCATTAGTGCGACATACTGCTCAGTTAGCGAAGCTTCAGGTTCAGTTAGGATGCGCGCAAAATCTTTGGCTGTTAATGCTCGCAATTCTACACGAATAGGCAAACGCCCTTGCAACTCAGGAATCAAATCCGATGGACGTGCCAAATGAAAAGCACCTGAGGTAATAAACAACATATGATCAGTTTTAATCATTCCGTATTTAGTATTCACCGTCGAACCTTCAATTAGCGGCAACAAATCACGTTGAACACCTTCACGAGAAACCTCTCCACTAGCACCATTTGATTTAGCAACTTTATCAATTTCATCAATAAAAACAATACCATTTTGCTCGGCATTGGTGATAGCCTGTTGTTTGGTTTCTTCATCATTAATCAGCTTACTTGCTTCTTCATCTTGCAAAAGAGGTAAAGCTTTTTTTATTGACATTTTTTTTGTTTTGGTACGTTTTTTACCGATATTTTCAAACATGCCCTGGAGTTGGTCTGTCATTTCTTCCATACCAGGCGGTGCCATGATTTCCACACCGACCCCAGCTGAAACATTAATTTCAATTTCTTTATCGTCTAAACTACCGTTGCGAAGTTTTTCCAAAAACTTAGCGCGTGTGGCATCATTCGAATTATCCACTTCTTCACCGGGTATCGGTGATGGAGCCTTTGGCAATAAACAATCTAACACGCGCTGTTCGGCAGCACTTTCTGCGCGTGCTTTTACTTTTGCTTTGGCTGAATCTCGTGTCATTTTTACCGATGATTCAACCAAGTCTCGAATAATCGATTCAACATCTTTACCCACATATCCGACTTCGGTAAATTTTGTTGCCTCAACTTTTATGAACGGTGCTTCGGCTAAAATCGCTAATCGACGAGCAATTTCTGTCTTTCCAACACCTGTGGGGCCTATCATTAATATATTTTTTGGAGTGATTTCATTGCGCAACGCTTCTGGCAATTGCATTCTTCTCCAACGGTTGCGCAAGGCAATAGCAACAGCACGTTTAGCACTGTGTTGGCCGATGATGTGTTTGTCGAGTTCTTGGACAATTTCTCTTGGAGTCATATTTGACATAGTTATGTATTCCTTATGCGTTGAGTTCTTCAATTGTTTGATTTTTATTGGTATAGATACAAATATCTGCTGCAATATCCAGTGATTTTTGCACAATTTCCTTAGCACTTAAGTCGGTGTTGCGCATCAAAGCCATGGCAGCAGATTGGGCAAATGCACCACCCGAACCAATAGCAATCAACCCATGCTCTGGTTCAATAACATCGCCATTGCCCGAAATAATTAATGAAGTTTCTTTATCTGCAACTGCTAATAATGCTTCTAAACGACCAAGTGAGCGATTGGTTCGCCATTCTTTTGCCATTTCTACCGCTGATCGCACTAAATGACCAGAGTGTTTTTCTAGTTTTGCTTCAAATATTTCAAATAAAGTAAAAGCATCTGCTGTTGCACCAGCAAATCCTGCAATAACTTCATTGCGGTACAATCTACGCACCTTGCGAGCATTACTTTTCATTACGGTATTGCCTAAGGTCACCTGTCCATCGCCCCCAATAACCACTTGATTGCCCTTACGAAAACCCACAATGGTGGTGCCTCGATAGCCGTGCATGCTTTGTGTCATAACTTTCTCATAAATTTCAATAAATATTAATTTTGGGATTACTATTTTGTTTTCAAGTCAAAGTATTTTAAATATTTTTAAATTAAAGCTTGCAAAGTGTATTTGGGGGGGGGGGTAGCATAAAGAAGTTGAATCATTCAACACATCTACTAAAATTAATCGGAGAAAACCATGAAAAAAATATTATTAAAGTTATCTTTATTG
>JALWML010000442.1 GCA_027083915.1 Lysobacterales bacterium
ATGGTACTATCAGCGTGAGCAGTTCAAAAGGGCAAGGTTCAACTTTTTTTGTGCGTTTAAACAGTATTCCCATTGCTGCTATTGACACCAACGAATTGAGCTTGAGAGCAAAACCTAACAATAATAAAATTTTATTTAAAAAGGCTCATGTATTGGTTGTTGATGACATCAACTATAATCGTTTTCTTATCTCAGAAATTTTTTCACAATCAGAACTTGAATTTATTGAAGCAGAAAATGGTCTCGAAGCAATAGAAGCTGTTAATAAATTTAACATTAATCTTGTATTAATGGATATTCGTATGCCAAAAATGGATGGCTATTCAGCAACAATTAAAATAAAACAAGCCTATCCCGAATTACCAATAATTGCGTTGACAGCATCAACTCTAGAATCTAACGATGATTCTATTACAACTTTTTTTGATGAATATATCCGTAAACCCATCGATAAAAATCACCTCATTAAGTTATTAGCAAAATACCTGCCTCATACAGTTATTAAGGCACAATCATTCAATAACACTTTAGCGCGTCATAAAGAGCATTTAAATCGCCAACAAAAGGAACAACTACTCCATGAACTTAATAAAAAATGCAGTTACTTGTGGGAAAAAGCGATAAAGTCAAACCACATACGTGATATTTCAGAATTTGCCCTTTGCCTAAAAAATTGCAATCAAAGGTACAACTCAAAGATACTCAATAACTATGTTCAGACACTCACAAACAGTATTGAATTATTTGACATTGCAGAAATTAACCAAGCATTAAAAGATTTTGATAAATTAAAGAGAACTTTGTAAACTAACCCAAAAGTCTAAGCAGTTAGTTTAGAAAGGTAACTGCCATTCAACGGCTGCAATATTATTGCGTTCAATATAAGCATTGCATTGAGAAAAGTGCCTGCATCCAAAAAAACCTCGGTGAGCTGATAAAGGACTTGGGTGTACTGATTTTAGTACTAAATTATTATTTTCATCAATATGCTGCCCTTTTTTTTGTGCGTAGTTTCCCCAAAGAATATATACAACATTTTTTCTTCTGATATTTATCTCGGCAATAATTTTGTCAGTAAACAATTCCCAACCCTTGTTTTGATGTGATCCTGCCTGACCTTGATTTACCGTCAAGACACTGTTTAATAATAAAACGCCCTGATTAGCCCAGGACTGTAAATTTCCATGACTGGGTATTTCAAACTGACAATCTGATTGCAGTTCTTTGTAGATATTTCTTAAAGATGGAGGAATTTTAACTCCTTTTTGTACAGAAAAACAAAGGCCATGTGCCTGATGAGGTCCATGATAAGGATCTTGCCCAATAATAACAACTTTCACCGCATCAAGTGGTGTTGAATTCAATGCATTGAATATATCATCTCCTTTTGGATATATTGTCAATCCTTGTTGTTTTTGTTGAATCAAGAAAGATTTAAGTTGGTGCATATACTCTTTATCAAATTCATCTTGCAAGACTTCTTTCCAACTTTGATGCAACTTTATTTCTGTCATTTTTTATGCTGACTTTGGAATTTTTTAAATCGAATCTGAAACTGAACTTTCTTAATGAGCACATCATTATCAACAGGTTTTAAAACCAAATCATTGGCGCCAGACTTTAAAATTTGCTTTTGATTCTTTTCATTTTCATCGCCTGTCATAACAACTAATGGTAAATCAATTTTATTAATTTGTTGAATTTCCCGAATGTATTCAATCAACCATTGAGCCGTTTCATTGTCCTTAAGATAATAATCTGTTAAAACAACATCATATTTATCTACAGCTTCTTTTTCCGTTCCTAATAGTTCAATCGCATCGGTTATCGTTAACACATGATCTGCAGTCAAACCATGATTTGCCATTACTTTTTTAGTTGCGTGAGCCACAACACGTGAGTCCTCTACATATAATACATGCCCAGCAACTTGATTCTTTGGCGACAATATGCCTTCGATAAAAAACTGTAAGCCTGTTTTTCCATGAGATTTATCCAAATAATCGGTTACATCGGCTCCCATTAGGCGTTCTTGGACACGATTATCCACATCCCCAGAAACGACTAAAACGGGAATATAGTGCTGATTAGATCTGACATGATTGCAAATTTCAACACCATCGCCATCGGGTAACACTAATGATGTAATAAGCATATCAATTGCAGTGTTATCAATCAACCTAACCGCTTCTTCCACAGAACCTGCAACATGAACATTACAATCCTGCTTGTGCTTAAGGATTGTTTTCTTCATCAACATTCTAGCTAATTTTGATGCATCGACAACCAATATATTTGAAAATTCTGTCATATTTTGAGCTTCGTTTTCTCTGATGGCAATTATTTTACTTTAACTAAATTTTATTTACCACCTTAATTATTTACAACACTCTGTTATACTTGCTTTTATCTAGAAATGTTAGGAATAATAATTTGAACAGTCAATTAATACACCAAGCAATTGCTGCGGTTTGCACTAAACTTTTTGATAAAAAAGAACAAGTTGAAATGTCTTTTGCCTGTCTATTAGCCGGTGGGCATTTATTGATTGAAGACAAACCTGGACTTGGAAAAACCACTCTTGCTGGTGCAATTTCTCAAGTATTGGGTTTAACATTCAAACGCATACAATTAACCAGTGACATGTTACCTAGTGATGTTTTAGGAGTTTCGATATTTCAACCCACAAAAGCAGATTTTAAATTTTTCCCTGGCCCAATTTTCACCCAGCTACTTTTAGCTGATGAACTCAATCGTGGCACACCCCGAACACAAAGTGCCTTATTAGAAGCCATGGCAGAACAACAAGTCAGTATCGATGGTCAAACCCATCAATTACCATCGCCTTTTTTTGTTATTGCCACTCAAAACCCTACCGATGATGCAGGAACCTTCCCCTTACCTGATTCACAACTCGATCGTTTTATGGTTTCCATCTCATTAGGCTATCCCTGTGAAGATGCAGAGAAAAAATTATACGACTCAGATTTTTTAACTCGTCAAAAATCGCCATTATCAGCACTTATTTCCGAACAACAACTTCGCTCAATACAAAAATTAATTAGTTCAATTCACGCGAGCCAAGAAGTCAAAGAC
>JALWML010000443.1 GCA_027083915.1 Lysobacterales bacterium
TTGATATTAAAATCACAAGAGATAAAAAAGAACAAACAGTAAAACTCACATTAGGAGCACGATAAACCATGTCATTGTTAAGCAAAAAATTTAGAGAGTATAAACTTTCTCAAGAAATTATTGATATTTATCGTGATCGTTTTGATGATGAATCCATTACAGGCATTATTATGGACTTTAATTCTGAATTTATATACTTTAATTGCATCTCAGGAAAAGGTGAGGATGAAGGTATAACCGTCTTTTACATAGACGATATTTCACGTGTCCGAGCAAAAGGAAATTACAGAGACTCCATCAAAGCCCTAGTACAACATAACAACACACAATTTAAGTCAGTTAAAATCAACTTAAAATCTATAGATACCATTCTGAGTTCTGTACAAGAAAATTTTGGCTACGTTTCCATATCCACAGAAGAAATACTAAGTGATTCAGAGTGCTTTATTGGCTCTATAAAGGACGAAGATAAGGACTGGATTATGTTAAACAGTTTTGGGACTATGTATAATCGCGATATGAAACAACTCATCCTAAAAAAAGATGACATTACCAGTATTGATGCAGGTTCAAAATACGAAGATTCAATCAACTATTTAGCAAACTTAAATAGAAAAATCTGAATAATCAATTTATCTTTTGTATGAATTTCTTGCCATAACTGCACAAGGATTCATAAAACTCAATACTTTTATTATCTAATGAGGTTATATTGAGTTTTATGAAATGCCTTACTCACTCTTAATTCTCAAAACCATCGCCAAATAAAAATGGGTAATTAATCAAGTTCTCATCAGCACCTAAGTCAGCAACAGGTGACCTTGTTTGGTTATCAAAATCTCGATTATTATTAATTAAATTAACATTGGATGGACAATTGTTGCCAGTATGATCAATTAAGTTTGATGAATTAATTAAATGGTAATCATGATTAGCTTCATCAATAAAGTACTGCGTGTCATTAAAAAATGCACTGGTTGTCACTAAATTATGTAAATTATCACTGACGTTATTGCTATCATCTACCATTTGACACTCATGCTTAACAATTGCCATTTGTGGGCCAAACAATTGTAACCAAGGTCCTGAGAGAGGGTTGTAGAAATAATTATTGTAACTATTAAGTAAATTTAGACCATTACTGGCAAGAATAAACGAACCCACATTCTTGTTTTTTACTGCGGTTATGTGTTCTAAATTCAATGTTGAGTCGGTAAAAGTTGCCAATGAATAGTTATCTGCAAAGCCTCCTATACCAGAGTTACCATTGTTGTACATCACACTTGAGGTGATGGTCATAGTAGATGCCGTCAGTCCTGCAATTGTTGCATCGTTTGCCCTATTGCCACTAAAGTTAGTTGATACAAAACTGCTTGTGGTTGATGAGTGTGCCTCAATTGCACCTCCAAATCGAGCCGAGTTATTAATAAAGAAATTACAACCGTTTAAGTTTGTTACTTGGCAGGTTGAGTTTTCTGGATAGCCAACTGTTAATGCCGTAGATATATAACTATAAATTCCGCCACCGCCATCGTAAGCATGGTTATCAACAATTGAAATGGCATTTAATGTGATTTGACTATTATTGTAGAGAAACATACCGCCACCAAGACCGCTTAAATTCCCATCAGAATCTGCCATATTTCCTAACAGTAAGTAATTTCTACCAGAAAGCCCTTTCACACCAATTCCAGGCAGAGTCTTCAAACCACCCGTTAATTCAACAATAGAAAAATCAGTATATAAACCGCCACCATGTTCTCTGGCTCTGTTGAATCTTATACCCGAATCCACTAGAGGGTTGTTACCTACGACCAGTGTGGCATTTGTTTCTTTTAAATACATTCCACCACCAAAGTCCGCTTCATTTTGGGTAAATAAAGTATCACCATAAACAATAACTTCTCCAGTGCTTTCGAAATAGAGTCCACCGCCTATACCTCCGGCAAAAGTGGTATTATTTTGAATAACTGAGTCGACAATCGTCAGACCAATATTATTGTTAGCACCTGTCTTGTGTATTCCTGCACCATGAAAAGCTTGGTTGTTTTCTATAATGACATTATCAAGTCTTACTGTCATGTCTGCTGCTGTTAAGTTAAGCCCTCCACCTTGACTGGCAGAACCATTGATGAGTTTTATATTTTCTAAAATATAATTGCCATTAACTGAAAGTGTCATGGTGCTATTAATTGCCCCGCCATCTAATACCGTGTGATTCACGCTCTGATTATTAATCTGTGCATCAACACAACTGGCGTAACCCCCGCGAATATATACCTGTTGGCTTGGAGTAAAAGGACCCATATGAGTAACACTGTTAACCACTCTAATATCATAAACTCCAGAAAGTAGAGCATTTTGTAGCGTAGCTCCATTACTGGTATCAAAATTACAATTAGCTCCAGGGCCAACTGTTCTGAAGTTTTGTATGCCATTGGTATTTTCATTACTTGCATAAGAAATTTGTAAAAGTATCAGAAATAAGATTAGGGTGAGTTTTTTCATTTGACAACCTTTGTTTTGAATAAGAATTCATGGTAGTAAGGGTCAATCAAACAAACAATTGATAAATCAGGTAAAATTTGGAAAAATAAGGGGAATTTAGAGCATAAGCCATTGTACTTAAAGAAAATTAAACCTCTGTGGAAAAACTAAAAATATAAGAACCAAGCCCTCAAGTTCTAACCTGTATTAGACTCGCGGCATAATATAGATTAAAAAGAACTATTCAAAAAATAGGCTTATTGACTGATGGCGCGATTTCTTATGAATTCTTTTACCGCATTCAGCTTCGTGTTCACTTTTTCTCTGTCTTCATTATTGAGATTGCCGTTTGACAGAACATAGTGAGCAGTTTTGACCACCTGCCTCCAACGTGGATTTTTAGGAATCTTTTTAATATCCATATATTTATCCATTGTTCGGGTCCTTAGTTGACCTTCCTCAATACTGACTAACCAGATTCCACTGCCTTCTGCCAACTCTATAGGTGATTTGCCAGTAGAGTTTTGCCAAACATCAATACAGCTCATCATTAAATCAACAAGTAATAGTTTGAGGTTGTTAGTTGAATCTAATTC
>JALWML010000444.1:0-397 GCA_027083915.1 Lysobacterales bacterium
CTTTTATCCTTGATTTGGGAACCAACAGGGTCATAGATTTTTTCTTTTCAACGCTGTTATTGGAATTCATCAGTGGCTATTTGCTTTTTCATTTTAGTCACTCTTTAATAAAAATCTCATTTCTGAGGCTTGCCTTTATTTTGGCTATTGTTGCACTGACTTTCGGCGTCTATTTTAATCGAGGTTATGGCTTTACTCGGGTATTAACTTTTGGAGTCTTTGCTTTTTCTTTAGTGTGGATTTTTGTCATCCTTGAAAAAAATAAAATTTTCATCGTAAAGGGTTTATTTAAAAAAATTGGTGATTCCTCGTATACCTTATATTTGTCTCATACAATTTTACTGTATGCATTTTATAAGTCCGGCTTAGAAAGCTATTTTATCCGGCACAACATGGC
>JALWML010000444.1:407-3078 GCA_027083915.1 Lysobacterales bacterium
GGTTTTATTGGCGCTCTTATTTTTATACTGTTAATCAGTTATATTTTTTATCGACTTATTGAACTGCCTTTGTATCGGTTAATGAGAAAAAAACTGTGTTCCTGAGCCTAAATAAACAATTTGTGAGATCCTTACTTCAGTATATTTTTTATCAACCGACCCAAAACGGGTATTTTTACTAATTTTTGAACACTTTTATTCAGTTTATTGTATTTGTTGAGGTAGTTAATATGCTCTCTAATAACCGCGTTATAATGACCATAAACTGATTGGCTTTTATCGGCAAAAAGGTGAAGACGAACTGATTGTGGTAGATTTTCATCTATTTTTGTCGCTATAACCACATAATACATTGGCTTGACTAATTCACCATTTTGAATAAGTGCATCATCTGACAATATTTCTGATTGGTAACTTAACTCTTTGGCATCCAATTCTTGCATTATGGAGTGAAATGCCATGCCTTGTGCATACCATTTTTGTGCAGGCCAGTGATTATCAAGCAAGGCCTTAAACTCATGTTTATAGAGCTCCTTAACATGAAACTCGTTATCAAACCCTGTGTCATCGGAATAATGCTTTTTATCTGGAGTGGATATAATCAATATACCATTAGTTTTTAACACACGATTAAATTCGGCAAGCATTTCTTGGTGCTCGGCTAAGTGTTCGAGTGTTTCAAAAGAGACAATGACATCAAAGTGATTGTCTTCGAAGGGTAAATCCAGTGCAGAAGCTTGTCGATAAGACAAGTTTTCTTTGTTGTATTTGCCTTTGGCATGCTCGATACTGATGTTATCAATATCAACGCCCGTTACCGCTTTGGCTGTATCGGCAAGTAGAAAAGAACCATAACCTTCACCACTGGCAACATCTAAAACCAACTTATCCTGTACTAGGTCTTTTGCAAAAGCATAACGATGGTAATGTTCATACCAAATTTCTCTTTCACATTCTGGTGTAAATCTCTCGCCTGTAAACTCTAGTTCGGTTGCTTTTGTCATGATTCATCAATTGTATGAAATTTGTTCTCTAGAGTAAATTTAAAACAAACAAATTAATTTGTTTTGCTACAACCCAAACCCCAATAGTGAAATACGAGTATAGCACAACTCATTGATACTCCTAGAAAACCAATAAAAAGCTTCATTACCAACAAGGTAACTTTAGTTTTTATTAATTTCCTATGAATATCAAGCAATTGCACTCTAAAACGTTTTTCACTATCGGGATTTGGGTATAATGCTTTTATGAATTACCAATCAAATTTAATTATCTTTAACAGTCAAGAAACAAGCAAAACTGACTTTGATGAGTTTGCTTCGTTTAATGTTGTTCGTTATCAGTCCAAGCAAGTGGACGCTGATTTATTAAGATTGATTGACAAAGATGTCAACAATGATTTACCCATTATTTTTATTAATGCTGCTGTTGATTTACCACCTTTTGCTTTACAACGCTTGCTTGAGACCTTAAGTGATACCAAGGTCAATATCTGTTCTGCCTTAACCTGTAATCAATACCATTTGTCAGTATTAGCCGAAGATGATGTTTTTTCGGGCTCAACACTTGAGCTTGATAAGCTTGTTTATGCCTTACAAGAACCATCGTTATTTTACACACACTACATAAATGATGAATGTTTTATTATCCGGGATAAAAACCATTTGTTTTCTTTTGCTCAAGAACAGCTTCATGCCTGCTCTAATCTTTTGGTGCAATCAAATGAGGAGCAATCAGACGTTAAGTCTTTGGATAATATCTATACAGGCGATCAAATTCCCCTACCCGCTCATCCTCTAGCCAATTTGCAATGGCGCATTAAAAACTATTTAAATAACACTACAAAACCAAAGAATTATTTTTTGCTCGATAACAAACCCATTATTCTTCATGTTGCCATGAGTTGGGGTGGAGGAGTGCATAAATGGATTAATGATTATTGCCAACACGACGATAAATACAACCATTTAATTTTGCTTTCCCAAGGTGAATTTTTCCGAAAACAACACGGTGAGTCCTTAGCTTTGTCTGTTGATAATACCAAGGGAATCAAAATAGATGATTTTGAATTGCAAACACCGATTGATACTATCGCCGTTACACACTCTGAATACGAAGAAATATTTAATCAAATAATTAAAAAATATCAAGTCAGCCAAATTATTGTTTCTAGCCTTATCGGTCATAGCCTTGAGTGTTTAAAAACAGATATACCTACGGTGCGTGTTTTTCATGATTACTTCCCATCATGGCCTAGCTTACTTGCACGCTTAGATAAACCAGAATTATTAGATAAAGACCTTGAGACAGCACTTGCGCAAACACAAAATGAGCCCTTTGGTCGCATTTCTAAAGAAGACTACCTCAACTGGAAAGAACAAACCCACCAAGCTTATAAAACCAATGATATTAAGCTGATTGCACCTGATCAATCGGTAGTGGATAATTTAGCTAAAATTGATGCCAATTTAGCCTTAAAAATTACTATTGTTCCTCATGCCACTGATGCCTTTGGAGCCATTAATTATAGAAAAAATGAAGACAATTTTAAGGTATTAGTTCTTGGTCGAATTAATGATTCAAAAGGAAAGAAACTACTACAAGAAATTATAAAGCAATCTAAGAGTTCATTATCTTTTGTTCTGTTGGGAGCAGGGATTGAAGGTCA
>JALWML010000445.1 GCA_027083915.1 Lysobacterales bacterium
GTAAATAGGTATTACATTAAAGAATGATGAGAATAGGTGTGGGTATTTAAAAAAGTTATATACAGAGCAATTCTAGAAATGAAATCGCGTACTTAATACAAAATGCGTATCTTTATTGAGGTTGAGTTCTTTGACAAACCCGCCTTCAATAACATACTTTGCTTTTGCCCATGTTAGACTGGCAGTAAGTTGTTGCGAAGTGTTGTTGCCTTGTTGCCAACGTCCATTAAGTTCTAACACGGTATATACTTGATTGCCAATTCCCCACTCGGGTAAAACCTTGGGGTTGATTCGGTATTGCCAAGAAATATCATAACGTCCAGAGTCCAAACGGTTGTCAAAACCTTTTTGATAGAGTGCGTCAATATCAATTTCATAACGGTTATGAAATCGTGGAAAGACAAATCCAGCTTGAGTAGCTGCATCACGATTGCTTTTGGTTGGAATAACAAAGCCTCCAAGTAGAGCTAAACGGTTCGTGCCATTAACAGTATCATTCTGCATGATGGTGTGTCGATAGAGGGCAGAAAAATCTCCAAAACGATTCTCACCTGATGGATTAAGTCGTAAAGGTAAAGCAAAAAATAGAATTTGAGTTGGGCTTATTCCATAAGCTGCCGCACTGACAAAAATATCGGTATTGGTATCAAAATTATAATCGTTTAGAAAACGAATTACACCTCCTCCTGTGCTAATTGGTAATGCCACAAAAGAACGCAAGCCCATAGCTAGTGATTGAGATGAGATAAATAGGCACAAAAAGAAGACTATACTTTTCATTTTTAGGAAGAAAATCATTCAGTCTTTTGAAACGGATACTTTTACAGGGGTAAATCCAGCATCAAGTATAGATTGTTTAATCACTTCTACTGTTGGCTCATCACCTTTAGTGACTAATTTTAGTTTATTGTTTTTGAGGCTGACATCAACCGAAATGACCTCATCCATTTTGCCAAAACGCTTTTGTAAGTTGTCCACACAAAAGGCACAAGTCATGCCGTGTACATCTACTTCAACCGTGCGAGCAAAGGATAGGCTTGAGAATAAAAGTGCTGTTGTTAATAATAAAATCTTCATGATTAAACTCCTAGTAAATTTCTTAATGGTAATAATAAAGTGCTAAAAAAGAATCCAGTTGACCAAATAATGACGCTGAGCAAAAAGATGCGTTTGTTCCATTTTTTGATGGTTTCACAATAGCGTGCTAATTCTGGGTCTGTAGGACACGATTGGTTTGGTCGCCATATCATCCACGCCAAAAATCCTAACATTACAGCAGATAGTCCAAGCGTCCAATATTTATGCTGTGCCAACCAGAACATTCCAGGGATATTGTAATTGATACTGGCAACTACAGAACCTAAGCCCAAAGATACCAGCAATATTGGTAAGGCACAACAAAGTAACGTCCCACTGGTGGTAAATAAAGTTAACCATCTAAACCATTTGTTATTCGTGTTATTATCCACAACACACATCCTTTTTGCAGCAATCATCGCCTTCTTGAATAGGTGGACATGGTACAGTTGCATAGGAACAAAAAACACAACAATCGCCTTTTTTTGGTTCCAGTATTTTATGGCAGTTAGGGCATTGGTAAAACCATTGGCAGGCATCAGTTGGCATGGTGAGTTCTTCTTTGTTGCCACAATGAGGGCAGGTTAGTTCTGATTGTAAGATAATTTTAGCCATAAGTTTCTTTTGCTTGTCATTGTAATTGGGGTTATTATAAAACCTCTAGTAACTTTAGGTTCAAGTGATTTTATGAAAATATTACGGTTTTCTATTGGTGAAATTGCCAAACAAAGTGATTGCAAGGTAGAAACAATCCATTATTACGAAAAAATAAAGTTGATGCCACAGCCTGCTCGAACCCAGGGCGGTCACCGAATATATGATAAAACACAGTTAAAACGCTTAAGATTTATTCGTAAATGCCGTGATTTGGGCTTTTCAATCGAGCAAATTAAAGAGTTGCTCACCTTTATCGATGAACCTAATCATTTTTGTGGTGAGGTTAAGGCATTGGCAATGGTTCAATACCGCAAAGTTCAAGAAAAAATTGACGAACTAAAAAAACTTCAAGAAGCATTGAATAATATGATTGTCAAATGCAAAGGTGAGCAATACACCATAGACAATTGCCCGATTATTGATTCGTTATTGGATGATTGATTGGTTTAATTTATGGCGGAGTATTTGCCAATCCCGTTTGAGGCTATAAATTAGTTCAGGATTGCTATTGGCTTTGATTAGTATTTCAGCTAAATGGGCAAATTCATTGTGGTGGTTTTTATCTAATTGTTGCATCTTTTGAGTCATTTCTTCCAAATCTTTTTTTACTTTTGTTGTCTCTCTTTTTTGGGTTAATATTTCTTTGCGTAGGGAGTTGAACCACTCTTTTTGTTTATCTGTAGCATAGACGGCTCGTGTTTTAATAAGGGCTGCGTGCTCCCATGTCCATGCATCATTTTTCTGATAGTTTTCAAAATTACTCATGCTGACAATTGCCGCACCTGATTTTCCATTGGGACGCAATTGGGTATCAAGTTGATAAAGACTACCTGAATAACTTTGTATGGATAAAAAATGAATAATGCACTTTATCCAACGCATAACAAATTTATGGTTGTCATCACTGATGTTACTTGCAAGCACAAATACAAGGTCAAAATCAGAATTAAGGTGCATGGTTTTCATCGCCAATGAGCCATAGGCAATAACAATTAAATCATCTTTTTGAATGCTGCTTGGTAATTTTTGCAAGGTTTCTTGCCACGAAAGTTTAACCACTTGCGATAAGATAAGCTCTGCTAATAAAGTTAATATTTTGCAAGTCAGTTGTGTATTGTGTAATCCATCAATATAAGCCATTATGGCTTTAAATTGGATGCGTTGATTAAATTGTACTAATAATTCTAATTGTTCTTCTGCATCATTTGCATCGTACTTTTTAGTAAATAGTTGCCATTGTTTTTCAATCTCAAAATCATGCTCATCGAAGCCATCAAATAAAACTTCCAATAACGAGGGTGTCTTAGCAATACAGTTTGAAAAATAACTGCTGTGTGATATTT
>JALWML010000446.1 GCA_027083915.1 Lysobacterales bacterium
TAAAGGCTCCTGTCTTACCCATGCCATCTCGTTTGAATTTGTACCACGCTTTGTCCCATAAAGAATCGCCTTTTTCAAATTGGCTAGAGTCAAAAACTGTATCGGCTTGTTGAGTTGTTGAATCTGTCATTATTTAAGCTCCACACGCGGATCAAATACGCGGTATAAAATATCAGTTAATAATAAAACCACCACAAATAATACGGCAGTTAAACCAACAATGGCTTTAAGAATGTTTTGGTCACCAGCAACAATGGCATCGTAGGTAATCTTGCCTACGCCTGGGATGCCAAAATAGCTTTCAATCAATAAGCTACCGCTAACCACAACCAAGGGAATAGAGAACATAATGCGTGTGGTGATTGGAACCATGGCATTTTTTAAGATGCTTTTGAAAAGTAAAGAGGCAGGTTTGTGACCAAATGCTTTGGCAGTTCGTACATGGTCTTTGGTCATCTCTTCAACTAAAACGGCACGGTAGAATCGGGTATTGTAGCCAAGTGCAACAAAAACCGTGGCTAATGTTGGTACAGTCACGTATTTAAAATATTGTGACCAAATAATATTGCCCTCAGGGTTATAGACCTCCCATCCCCTAACTGGAAACAAATCAAGTCCATAAGAAGAACAAAACAGCAGTTGAAAAGCGATAATAACAATGAGAAATGAAATACTCATGCCAACTACCGAGCCTGTCATAATCAGTTTGTCAACCCATGAACCTCGATGGTAGGCAGCAAATAATGCCAATGCAATCGCGATAACATTACCCAGAATAAAACCGGGAATTATCAAATGCAATGAGACGGGCATGGTTTCTTTTAAGATGCTTGAGACTTTTTTATCGGTCATTTGCGAGTTGCCAAAATCCATGGTCACTAATTGTTTCAGATAGCTACCATAACGTTTAGCAAATGATTGGTCATAACCTAGTTCATGGCGAACATCTATAATATCTTGTTGGGTTGGATTTTTGCCCAATTTTTCCCAAGTTAAATCAGGGCCATAATAAACCATTAATAAAAATGAAATAAAAGTCACGCCCAGTATTAATGGTATACCGCCAAAAAGTTTACGTACTGCAAATTTTAAAATATCCACTCATTTACTCCTTCACATTAACATAACGTGCAAAAAAACCACCCAAAATTTCTCTATCAGGGTACATGATGACATCGTGATGCCATAGGTATATTCTGTTTCGCGATAGTCCTGAGATAACCACGCAATCATCAATGACCATTTGGTTTAATTCTTGATACAATGCAGTACGTTCAGGTGATGGCTGCATGATCTTTGCTTGTTCAAAAAGTGCATCAAACTTGGGGTTTTGGTAATTAAAATTATTTGAGCCAGGGGATTTATTAGGGCCATAAAATAATTGCAGTGTATTTTCAGCATCAGGATAATCTAATCCCCAAGCCAGCGAGAAGAAAGGGGTTTTACCATTTTTTAAGGCTTTGTTAAATGCGCCAAAACTGGGGTAAGGATTGTATTTGATTTTGCTAACAGGGTAACCAATTTTCTTTAAAAACCCCCTGAACTGTTCATAAAACAAGCGATTAGTAACATTACCAGAGGTGTGGTATTTGAGTTCTGGTAAATTATCAGCATTCCAATCGGCGTCTTTTAATAAAGTCTTGGCACCCTCAATATCAAGTGTAATGGCATCTTGTGACATGTTTGGGTCAAATTCCATCACGGCTGGTGTTATGACACCTGGGAAAATGGTGCCTAGACCAAAGTAAAATGCTCGATTTCTCTGATCCCAATTAAATCCTTTTCTAATAGCGCAACGTAGGGCTTTGTTTTTGGCATCGTGTTCAGGATTGCCATTATTACCAAAGATTGGGTTCATCATATCAAAGCCAGAATAGACAAAGCCCGCTTCAACCATAAACATATTATGGTAGTTGTCTGTTATTTGTGGATAAAGAGCTAGTGGCTTCTTACTCATAATAACAGAGTTAGACTGTTCTTTTGGAACAGTGGTGTATTGAATTTCATTGCCTTTGGTGAAAGAGTTCCAACGAGAAGAAGACTCCTTGATGAAATGCACTTCCATTACATCAATAAAAGGAGGAGATTTACCTTCAAGTTCTTTTATGCCAGTAAACCCATGTATTGTTTCGTCATATCCCTCAAAAGCCAAATCAAGTGGTTCTTTTCTAAAATCAGGATTGGCAAAAAATACGGCTTTTTCTTGATTAAAAGATTGTAAGATATAAGGGCCAGATCCAACAGGTTGAGAGCCAAATTCTGTGCCATAAAATTCGACTGCTTCATGAGGTACTAGGGCAGTAAATCCCATGGCAAGCGTATAGATTAATTGAGGATAGGGTTCAATAAGTTTTATTTGAATGGTGTAATCATCAAGGGCTTGTAGACCTTCAATTTTTTTAGAGTAGTCAGAGCCTTGTTTTTTCCAATCATCTAAGCCAACAATACGTCCTGAAAATAACCAAGAGCCTTGTGATTTGAATTTTTTATCAAAATGACGTTTGAGTGAATAAACAAAGTCACTGGCATGGACTTCTCGCCCTTTGCCATTTTTAAAGGCTTTGTTATCATGAAATTTCACCCCTTTTTTGATAGTGATGGTATAGGTTAAACCATCATCACTAACCTGTGGCATTGCTGTGGCAAGGTTGGTCTTCATTTCATAAGGGCGTTTGAGGTATTTATACGAATAAAGGGTGTCAAACTCATTTAATACCAAAAAATTAGTATAAATTGTTGCTGCTCTAACAGGGTCAGCGGTGGTTGGTGTGCCATCTGTCGAATGGTAATAAACTTTTTTGCCAGGATAGCGATTGTTTTCTTTTTTTGCAGGCTTTGCGGTTGTATCTGTTGGTTCAGAATTATTGCAAGATGCAAGAGATAGACACAATGCTAATGCGATAATCGGTTTTATTATAATTTTCATAGCTTTATATTTTGGATGAGCCATTTCAAGGAAAAAAATATTATACCGTGAAATGACTCAGAAGTCTAAGTGCTGTGGTTAGTCAATTAGAAAAAACTGTCAGCGGAGTTCTGAAATTCAGACAAATCATCCATCTTCTCATCACTAC